>JANQOH010000381.1 GCA_028289725.1 Alphaproteobacteria bacterium | reverse complement strand
AACTTGGCGACTTGCTCGACCTTGATGCGCCCACAGCCAACGGCAAATCGTTGGGCGAAAACATCGAAGGCGCAGACGTTTACAATGACGACGTGATCCGCAACCTGAACAACCCGGTCTCCAGCGAGCCAACCACGGCGATCTTGCGCGGCAACCTTGCGCCCGACGGCTGCGTGATCAAACCGATCGCCGCCGACCCGTCATTGTTGAACCATACGGGCCCGGCCGTCGTGTTCGACGATTACAATGACATGGCGGCGCGGATCGACGATGACGCCCTCGACGTGACACCGGATTCGGTGCTGGTGTTGCGCAATTCGGGACCGCTCGGAGGACCGGGCATGCCGGAATGGGGCATGCTGCCGATTCCCAAAAAGCTGCTCAAGCAAGGTGTGCGGGACATGGTGCGCATATCCGACGCGCGCATGAGCGGCACCAGCTACGGAACTTGCGTGCTGCATGTCGCGCCGGAATCCTTCATCGGCGGTCCTTTGGCTCTGGTCCAAAGCGGCGACAAAATCACGCTCGACGTACCCGGCCGCCAGCTGACGCTTGAGGTCGATGACGCCGAACTGGCGCGCCGCCGAGACGCCTGGCAAGCGCCACCGGCCAAGTTCGGCCGCGGTTACGGCGCGATGTTTGCCGCGCACGTGTCTCAAGCCAACAAAGGCTGCGATTTTGACTTCCTGCAAACCGATGCCGGCCCGCCAGTCGGCGAGCCAGAAATCCATTAGACCGCTGTCAGACTCCCGCATTTCCGGAGATCATCATGAAGATTGCCGCCGTTGAGACCATTCACCTGAGCTACCCGTTTCGGCACGGTGGCCCACCGTCCGGCTGGGGCGGGAAGGCGTGGACCGAACTGCAAACGCTCCTGGTTAAGGTCGAAACCGATGCCGGCTTGACGGGATGGGGCGAAGCCTTTGGCTATAACGCCATTCCCGCGACCAAGACCGCTATCGAGACGATGGTGACGCCGAATGTGATCGGCCGCGATGCCACGCAGATCAGTGCGCTTATGGACGAACTGCAGCTTAGCCTGCATTTGTTTGGGCGCTACGGCATCCCGATTTTTGCGTTGAGTGGGCTGGACATCGCGCTGTGGGATATTGCCGGCAAAGCGGCAGGCCTGCCCCTCCACCGCCTGATTGGCGGCGCGGCCCGCGATACCGTTCCGGCCTACGCCAGTCTTCTGAAGTATGCCGATACGGATATCGTCACACGACTGGTCAACGAAGCCCGCGAACGCGGTTACCAACAGATCAAGCTTCATGAGTCGACCGTGCCGGAAGTTGCCGCAGCCCGCGCGGCGGCCGGCGAAGGCGTGCCGATTATGTTGGATGTCAATTGCGTGTGGAGCCCGAAGCAGGCCGGCCAGATGGCGGAACAAATGCTCGAGCACGATCTGCATTGGTTGGAAGAACCGGTTTGGCCGCCAGAGAATTTTGATGCCCTGGCGGATTTGCGCGCCGACTACGGTATCCCGATCTCGGCCGGCGAGAACGCCTGCACGGCGTGGCAGTTCCGCGAAATGATCGCGGCCGAGGCCGTCGACTACGCGCAGCCGAGCGTCACTAAAGTCGGCGGCGTTACGGAGTTTCTGAAAGTGGCGTCACTCGCCAAGCTGGAGAATGTGAATTTGGCGCCCCACTCGCCCTACTTCGGGCCGGGCTTCGCCGCCACGCTTCAGCTTCTCGCCGCCATGCCGGAGGTCGAGGCGATCGAACGTTTCTACGTCGAGCTTGACGAGGACATGTTCGACGGTGCGCTGACGCCAATGGACGGCGCGCTCACCGTTCCGACGGAACCTGGACTGGGCGTCGAGCCAAATCCCGCCTTCATCGAAAAATATCGGGTGGCGTGAGGTGCCCTAAGCCAGCGCCATTCGCATAAAGTAGACGCCGACGGCGGCGATGATAATGACGCCGACGGTGATCCAAATCAGACTGCTGTCTTTGCTGCCATGCTCGGCCATGCGGGTCCCCCTTGCGGTGTTCAAGCCGCGGCTAAATACCAGGGCACGGCCGCCCGCGCCAGTCCAAATCAATGCGAAGTGAGATTGAACACCCACCAACGCAAAGCGCCCCTAAGCATGTGGGGGGCTGGGCTTAGGAGCGCCGTGCAGCTGCACTTTCTGGCCAGATTACCGTTTAGATAAGCATACGTTCCGGCCATTCAAGAACCGCAGGCCGATAATCCACCGGGCCGTGATTCTGTTGATTCTGTGTCCGCTGTCGGTGACATTCCGGATTTGCTACGGAAGAGTAATGCTCGGAACCGAGAGGCACCGCGATTGGTCCCGACCGTCAGATCCATTTGCGCGAAAGGCCATGGATGAAGCCGAACGCGAATAGTCACCCACCAAAACGCGCGAAAGCAAAGTACGCGGAAAGCCTAAAGCTTGATCTGCTGCCGGAATTGCTCGGCTATCGATTGCGCCAAGCGCAACTTAGCGTATTTCGCGATTTTGCCGAATCGATGGCGAGCGACGGCCTGACGCCCGGCCAATTCGGCCTGATGACCCTGATCGGTGCCAATCCGGGCCTCAATCAAAGTCGCTTGGCCGAGGCAATCGGGGTCGATCGGTCGACCATGGTGACCGCGCTCAACCGGTTGGAGGGACGCGGCTGGATTGAACGTACCCCTTCGCCCTCCGACCGTCGCGCCTTCAAGGTCTCGCTGACCTCGACCGGTCAGACAGTGCTGGCCAGAAGCAAACGACGCGTGCGAACCCACGAGAAGCGCATCGCCGCGTCACTCACCGAAGCGCAGCACAAAACGCTCATGACCTTGTTGGACGCGCTGGTGACGAAGCCCTGATCCGAGGTTTCAGCCAAGCAGCCGCGGCAAGGCGAGCGTGATCGCCGGAAAGCCCACCAAGAACGCGACCCGAATGAAATCCGACGCGAGAAATGGCAGCACACCGCGATAGGTTTGTGTAATTGGAACATCGCGCGCGATGCCATTGATGATGAATACGTTGAGTCCGACTGGCGGCGTGATGAGTCCGACTTCAACCACAATCAACGCCAGCACTCCGAACCAAATCGCGGTCTCTTCGTACCCCATGCCGAAGTCGAGGACGGCGATGATGGGAAAGAAGATCGGCACCGTCAGCAGGATCATCGACAACGAATCCATCACGCATCCGAACACCAAATAGAGCAGCAGCATCGCGGTCAAAATGATCCAGGGCGACCATCCGGCTTCCGCCACGGCCTGTGCCGCCTGTTGCGGCATCTGCGTCAGTGCCAAGGCCGCGTTAAAGAGCTCCGCCCCGAACAAAATCAGGAAGATCATCGCGCTGGCCTCGCCTGCCCCAAGCAGACATGCCTTGAGGCCCGCCAACCGCATTCGTCCGACGGTAAAAGCCATCACGGCCGTGAGAAACGCTCCGACCGCCGCACCTTCGGTCGGCGTGAAACGCCCGGTGTAAATCCCGCCAATGACGATGACGAAGATGATCAGCACCATGGCTGATCGCAGGCTGCTTCCAACGTCGCGGCGCAGCGTTTCTGGCGCCGCCGCGGGTCCGGCCTCCGGATTGAGGCGCACGTATACGGCGATCGCGAGCATATAGCCGAGCGCGGCCAAAACGCCCGGAATCACCGCCGCCATGAACATCTTGCCGATGCTTTGCTCGGTCAGGATCGCATAGATCACCAGCACGACCGATGGCGGTATCAAAATTCCCAACGTACCGCCAGCGGCCAGCGCGCCGGTCGACAATGCGCCGGAATAGCCATAGCGCCGCATTTCCGGCAGGGCCACCTGGCCCATCGTCGCCGCCGTCGCCAAACTTGAACCGCAAATCGAGCCGAATGCGGCGCATCCGCCGACCGCCGCCATCGCAACGCCGCCGCGGCGGCGGCCAAGGAATCGGTTCGCGGTGGCGAACAGGGCCTGGCTGAGGCCCGCGTGGGTCGCGAATTGTCCCATCAGCAGGAACAGTGGAATGACCGACAGTTCGTATGTCGAAAAGCGATAATAGGGCGCGGTCTTTAGGTAGCTTATGAGTGGCAGCCATCCATTGAGGTGGACATAACCGACCATGCCGGCGATCAACATGGCGAGCCCGACCGGGACCCTAAGCGCAATTAACAACAGCAATAAAACGAATAGGCCGACGCCGACCTCTACTCCGCTCATCGGGCAAGCCGGCTGAGCGCGCGCCAGCTCGTGTACGCACATGTCATTGTCAACAGAACCGCCGCCGGCACAATCGGAATGAATGCCCACCAAACCGGTACGCCGAGAACCATGGTGGTTTCCGAATAGCTGAATATATCGTGGCCACCGAGCGCGAGACGCCAGGCGAGGAGCGCCGCGATGGCGGTGTAGGTCAAGTTTGAAAGAGCGTCGAGCCAGCCGCGCAGCTTGGCCGGTGCGCGCGCCGTCACGAACTCCACCATCACATTACCGCCGACCAATTGGCAGTATGGTAGGAACGCGAACATCGCGATGGCGCAGCCGATTTCGACGAGCTCAAAATCGCCCGGAATCGGTCTGCCGGTTACCTCGCGCAACACGATGCTGGTCACCGTCAGCAAGATCAGCGCCACCAGAACGCCGCCGCCCGCATAGCCAAATATGCGACAGGCGCGGTGCAAGACCCGACCGATGGCGCCCTCAGGCACAACGCCACGCGCAATCTCGCTGTGATCAGACATCCAGCGCGCTTTGGGTCAATCGGTTCTGCCGTTTAGTCGCCGGCATATTTTGCGACCAGGGCCCGCGCATCGTCCAACAAGGCTTGACCATCGTCGCCGATCGACTCGACCCAACGCGTTACCACGGGCTCGCTACCAAATTTCCAGCGATCGATCTCTGCCGCGTCGAGGTCAATGAATTGATCGCCTTCGGCCTCGGCCGCAGCGCGACCCGGTGCTTCCGCTTCATCCCAGACGCGACCAATGTCTCCGGCAATCGCCATGCCCGCATTGGCATCGATGATGGCGCGCAGATCCTCTGGCAAGTCTTCGTAGGCGCGTTGGTTCATCGCCAACATTAGGACAGTCGTGTAAAGCCCTCTCCCGTCCCAAATTGTTGTATGGCTATCGGTGATCTCGTGAATGCGTAGCGGCAGGGTCACCTCGTAGGGAAACACCGTGCCGTCGACCACGCCGCGCGAGATCGCCTGCGGAACCTGAGGCGCCGGCATGCCGACGGGAACGGCGCCGAGTTGGTTCAAAGTCTCGGTGATCGCGCGTGTCGGCGCGCGCAGTTTTGCCCCAACCAGGTCCTCCAATCGGCGAATGGGCCGATCATTCATGTGCAGCAGCCCGGGTGCGTGCACATGGAAAAGCAAAGGCCTCACGCCCGGGAAATAGCCCTGCAAATGCTTGTCCGCATATTCCATCACCGCCTGACTGGTCGCCTCGGCCGAAGCCGTGATGAATGGCAGCTCGAAAACCTCGATCTTGGGAAACCGGCCGGGCGTGTAGCTCGGTACGGTCCAGACGAGGTCCACCACGCCGTCGCGCACCTGGTCGTAGAGCTGCGGCGGTTTGCCGCCGAGTTGCATGGCCGGATATATGTCGATCTTGATGCGGCCACCGGACTGCGCCGCGATTTTTTCCGCCCAAGGCTCGAGAAACTCGGTCTGCGCAATCGCTTGGGGCGGCAGAAAATGATGCAACTTGAGCGTCACGTCCTGCGCAAATGCCGCGGCCGCACCCAGTTTCGCAGCCAACAGAACAACCACCCCGACCAAAATGCTCTGGCCGGTCTTCAGTCTCCTGAACACGCTACCTCACCTCCACTTATCCCGCGAACCCAGCCTATCCCGCAATGATGGCAGTCGGGCCATCGAAAATACAGCCATCCCGACTTGTGCTGGTCCGGGCCGGTACTTGATTTTTGCAAGCTCGTTATTATTGTTGGACTGTCCAACAATAATGTACGGTCGCCTCGGAACCAAGCACAGCTATTCGAGACGAAAAGCGCAAGGCTTTCTGCGGCCGGAATGTAAGGTATTGTGGCGCGCGGTGCGTAAGGTGCGCGCCGACTGCGAGGAGAAAGAGGCTTGGGCTTCAAGGTTAAGGTCCGGAACGTCAACCAGACCATCGACGTCGAAACAGGCGAATCCATCCTGGAAGCCGCAATTCTGGCCGGCATCGATTACCCGTGCGGCTGCCAATCGGGCAATTGTGGCGCCTGCAAGTCCGAATTGGTGTCGGGCGAAGTGGAAATGAGCCCTTATTCGGACTTTGCATTGCTGGACGAGGAGCGCGATCAAGGCCTCGTGCTCGCCTGCCGCGCGGTGCCCTGGGGCGACTGCGAGATCGGCTGGCTTGAGCCGGACGAAGTGGTTGCGCACGCCCGCCGTATTCTGACCTGCCGGGTCACCAAGCTGATCGACGAAACCCACGATGTGCGACGCGTTCAGCTCGATATCGAAGATGGCGGACCATTCGATTTTTCCGCCGGCCAATATGCCAGCGTGACCTTCGGTGACTTGCCCGCGCGCGATTTCTCGATGGCAAACCGACCGGGCGTTGAGCCGTTGGAGTTTCATGTTCGACATATCGACGGCGGGCTGGTGAGCCGATATGTCGCGGAGACCCTAAAGGTCGGCGACACGGTTCGTGTCGAAGGGCCGTTCGGGATTTCCTATTTGCGCGAAACCCACGGCGGTCCGATCGTCGCAGTGGCTGGCTCAACCGGGCTCGCACCGGTGCTATCGATCGTCGAAACAGCCCTGTGCAAAGGATTGCGGCAGCCAATCCTCACCTATTTCGGCGTCCGCGATGAACGCGATCTCTACTTGGTCGCGCACCTGGAGAAACTCGCATCGCTGCACAAAAACCTCCGCCTGGAAACGGTCTTATCGGAGCCCACCGACGCGACGGATCGTCGCACCGGTCTGATCAGCAGCGCCATTGCGTCGGATTTTTCGCGGACCAATGCGCTTGACGGCGCCAAAGCATATGTTGCGGGCCCGCCGGCAATGGTCGAGGCGACGATGGAAGTTCTGCAGAGCCGCGGCATGCGGCGACAGGACTGTCACGCCGACGCCTTCTATACCGAGGCTGAGAAGGCGGCTGTAGAGGCGGCCAAATGACCGGCCAATTGGACGGGCGATCGGCGGTTGTTACCGGCGGCGGACGCGGCGTTGGGCTGGCGATCGCCCAGGCATTGGTCGACGCGGGCGCCTCGGTGGTGGTTGCGGACAATGGGACGGCCATCGACGGCCGTGGCGAAAGCGAAGAGGTGGCCAGTGCCGCCGCCGCCGCGCTTGGCGAGACCGCCGTCCCGTTTGCCGGGGACATGTCGGACCCCACTTCCGCGAGCGCGCTGGTCGACTTAGCCACTCAGGAATTCGGCCGGCTGGACATTGTCGTGAACGCGGCGGCGATATTGCGCGACGCCTTCGTGTTCAAAGGCAATGTCGACGATTGGAATGCCGTGATCGGCACGAACCTTTCCGCCGCATATTATTTGCTGGCCGCAGCGACGCCGGTCATGCGCGCCCAAGCCAAAGCGACCGAAGATTACGATTGGGGCCGTATCGTCAATATCACGTCGACCGCCGGCTTCTACGGCAATTTCGGCCAAGCGGCCTACGCGAGCGCCAAAGCCGGTCTGTTTGGGCTAACGCGCGTGACCGCCATGGATTTGGCGCGCGCGGGCATCACCTGCAATGCGGTTGCACCATTCGGACGTACCCGTGTCACGGAGATCATTCAGCCCGCGAACGATTTTCAGGCCGAGTACAAAGACCGTGCCATGCGGGTTTCGCCTGCACATGTGGCTCGATTTGTCGCCTATCTCTGCGCGGCCGAGGCACAGACCATAACCGGGCAGCTCTTCGCTGTGCGCGGTCGAGAAGTGTTTCTATTCGGTCAACCTCGTCCGACCGCGCACATTGCCAAGGACGACGCCGATTGGACGCCGGCAGCGCTACACGAAGGCGTATCGCGGGAGCTCGCGCCGCATTTCACGGATCTGACAACCGATCTCGAAGCATTCAATACGGAACCGCTCGTCTAAGCGACGAGAGAAGAAAGGGACATTCGGCATGAACGAGCCGCAAGCTGTAAAGACTGTCGAGGAATTTTCCGCGTCGCCCGAAGAGTATCAAGAAGCGGTGCGCAAAATCGTCATAAGCCACGCGGTCAATGAGCTGTACGGCGCACAGGTGTTCGACGAACCCGCGATCGCTTTGGCGCCAACACCTTACGCCAAATGGCTGACCTGTCGTGTCGCCATGGAAGAGTATGGTCATCACGTGCGCTTCAAGGAGCTTGGCGAGAAGATTGGCATTCCCGCCGAGGCCATGACTCCGGATCAAAAGCGTCCCTTGTCGATATTCTCCTTTCCGCTCGAAACCTGGCCGGAATTCTGTGTCATCAAGCTTCTAGCCGATCTGGCGGAGATCCTCCAAGTCGAGGATTTGGCGCAATGCAGTTTTCACCCCCTACGCAACGTCGCGCGCGGCACCATGCCGGAGGAGCGGTTTCACGCTCAATTCGGTGAAGACTTCTGTACCGAGCTTTGCGAATCCGATGAAGGTCGGGCAGCGGTCCAAGATGCTATCAACCGCTATTTCCCGATGCTCCCCGCGTTCTTCGGTCGCGCGAAATCGAAGAACAACGAGATGTTCCGGAAATGGGGCATCAAGATGCGCACCAACGAGGCGATGCGTGACGACTATTTGAAGCGCGCCAACGAATTGGTAGCCAAACTGGGCCTCACCTTGCCGGCGATTGATGAGGCGCCCGCAGCGTGAACGACGGGCGCGCAGCCCCAAACTCACTGAACGTTGTCATCGATGCCTTTTTATCCGGCGTCGATCATGCGTCGTGGTTCACGTCACTCGGCGTGGCCCTGTCGCCGTCGGAGGAAGCGGACGCGGACGGCTACTTGGCCGGTTTGGGCTTCGAGACCATGCGCATACAACCGGTTCGCGGGTGGCGCGAAGCGGACGCGGCCCTGAAAGATCTGAATTGGAACACAAACTGGTGGGACGCAGTCGAACGCGAACGGCAGGCCTTATTGCTGGACGCCAACGCCGCTCACGGAGACGCCGCGGTCTTAGCCGAACTGAGCCGCGTCACACTCATGTCCGGCAAGCGCATGCCCGGCTTGGCGGCGGAAGCGGCGGCGCGCGACGGTGTATCCGATCAAGGATTGATCAAAGCGGCTGCCGGGGCGGCCAGTGAATCGGCCTACCACGCGGCCCTCGCCCTCGCGGCCGGCGCGACGCTGAGCCATCCGTTTCAACTGCGGTACAACTTATTTGAAGCTGGTCACTGGCCGTTGGCAGTCGTTGGTGACAGATTCGATATATTCTAGGGGCTTAGCGTCCGTCACGACTCGCAGACCAATGTCGTCTCTGTTAGGGTTCGGACGTCGGCGCGATCCCAACGCGACCGCCCGTTATGATGGATTGATATGCCGCTGGCGTGAGTTCGGCTCAAGCCACGATGGAGAATAGGATATGCTACCAAGCCTGCGCAGCAGTGCCTCACTTGTGTTCGGTACGGTATTAGCTCTTTCCTCAGCGACTTGGGCCGCGGATGGAGACCCGCTGAATTCCGCCGGATGGCAAGATATTCTGGACATCGAATTTGACGGCGAATCAATCGTTTACGACGAAAGCATGCACCTGGTTGTGCCCGACCGCGTCGAAGAGGCATTTAGCGTCCCGGTGGTAATGAATTTCGTCGAAACGCCATTCGAAGTGACCGAAATTGCGCTGTTCGCGGAGAACAATCCGTTTCCGACCATCGCACGGATTTTCCCGAACCGGCCTCTGAACGCCGTCGGCTTTAACATTCGTCTTGAACAATCAACCGCAATCCGTCTGGCCGCCATGGACGCGGACGGCGTCTGGCACATCGTGTCTCGCGAAGTTCACGTCGCCTCGCCCGGCGGGTGTTCGGGCGCAGGCGGTCCGGGAGGCGCCCTCGCGCTCGGCGAAATCGCAACGCGGCAATTTGTCCGCGCGGACGGCGATAGCCGGCTCAAG
>JANQOH010000130.1 GCA_028289725.1 Alphaproteobacteria bacterium | reverse complement strand
TCGGCAAGATCGATTCCAACGGCGCGCCGGTTTCCATCAGCGGCAGCTCGGGCATGCCGCCGACCGTCTCGCGCACATCGTCGCCGAGCAGCACGGCGCACTCCAGCTCGTCAATGTTCGCCTCCGCCGCAATATTGCAAACCCGCTGTGCCGCGGCGCGGGGATTGGCCGCGCCCATATTGCTGATCACCCGAACGCCGCGCGCCGCACAGACCGGCAAGACAGCTTCCATGCGTTCGGCAAGGCGCGGATTATATCCGGCGTCCGGATCGTGATGCATGGCAAGCGCTTCGCGCGCGATGGTGCGCTCGGCCAGACACTCGAAGGCGAGATAGTCGATATCGCCCTTCTCCGCGAGCTCGACCGCCGGATCCCAACGGTCGCCCGCATAGCCCGCGCCAGAACCAATCCGCACTCGATCCTTCATCTCAGACGTAGCCCTTTGTGGTTTCTGGCGCGATATTGGCGGCGGCGCCTAAGCCTTGCAATTGCCAAAGTCGGGCCATGCCCTCCATGGAGTCGACATGGGTGGTGTCAGGCGGCAGACTTCCGTGGACCGCTTGGCTTGGGGTAGCGGCAGTCACTGGCGTCGACAAGGGAAATGGATATGCCGGCCATACGTAAACTAATAGGCGCGCCCGCGCTTGCCGCGACCATGCTGTTCGGAGCGTCGTTCGAATCCGACAGGGTTGAGGCAGAAGACGAACTCACCGTCGCGGTCGTCACGTTCCTGTCCGGGCCGGCGGCGGCGCATTTTGGCGTGCCAGCGAAGCAAGGCGCGGAACTGACCATCGACGCGATCAACGCCGGCACCCTGCCCGCGCCCTACGACACGCCGGGCATTGCCGGGGCCCAGATCGTGCCGATTTTCGTCGACGAAGCCGGCGGAGCAACCAAACAAGTCGCCGAGTTTCGCAACCTCGTGCAACGCCGTAACGTCGACATCGTGCTCGGTTATGTGTCGAGCGGCGACTGCCTCGCCATTCCGCAAACCGCGGAGGAAATGCAGCAGCTCACGATTCTGGTCGATTGTGGCACGCCGCGCGTTTTCGAGGAAGCAAGCTATGATTACGTGTTTCGGGTCGGCCCCCACGCCGTGATGGATAACGTCGCCGCCGCACGGTACCTGCTGGCGCGGAATCCTGACATCAAGACGATCGCCGGATTGAATCAGAACTACGCTTGGGGACAGGATTCCTGGAACGATTTCGTCGCTTCGATGCGCATGCTGAAACCCGATGTCGAAGTGATTGACGAACAGTTTCCGCGTTTGTTTGCCGGCCAATTTGGCGCCGAGATCTCCGCGCTTTTGGCGAAACGGCCGGATGTCATCCACTCGAGTTTCTGGGGGGCGGATCTTGAGGCTCTGATCGTCCAAGGCGCCGGGCGCGGCTTGTTTGAGCGCAGCCAGGTGGTGCTGAGCGCGGGCGAGCATATTTTGCCACGCATCGGCGACCGCATGCCCGACGGCACCATCATCGGCGCGCGCGGACCACACGGCGATTTCGCGCCCGACAATGCGTTGAATGCCTGGTTCCGTCCCGCCTACACCGAACGCTTCGGCGCACTGCCGAACCACCCGTCGCACAAATTCGCCATGGGTATGTTGGCGCTCAAGGCTGCGTACGACAAAGCCGCCGACACGGCCGGCGGGTATCCGGATCAAGACCAGGTTATCGCGGCGCTTGAATATCTTGAGTGGGATAGCCCAAGCGGGCCGCTCAAAATGGCGCTCGCTGACGGCCACCAAGCCATCCAAGACAACGCCGTCGGTCTCACCAAGTTCGATCGCGACGCCGGTCGCGTAACCGTCACGGAAATCATTCACTATCCAGCGGATTGCGTGAACCCGCCACCCGACATCGATGGTCTCGACTGGATCGAAGCCGGTTTTCCGGGCTCGAGCTGCGATTAGAGCCGCTTCAAACGTGGCTCGACCAGCGGTGAATCGCTCGGTTATAGTCGCGCGCGTTCGAATACATCCCGGCTGAATCGAATAAGGTGCCGCCGTTTGCGTTTGTCGGCATAGGGTCAGTTGCGCCCGACGACAGCCGATCATTGCGAGAGGACGGGGAGAAAAAGAGCGATGACCAAACGCAGACTGGCGCCTGCGGACCTGCGCAGCAAAAGGTGGTTCGGCGTTCATGAAATGCGCGCCGCAAACCATCGTTCACGCATTCGCCAGCTTGGTTTCGGACCCGAGGATTTCGCCGAGAAACCAGTCATCGCGATCCTGAACACCTGGAGCGACATGAACACCTGCCACGGCCACTTCCGCCAGCGTGCCGAAGAGATCAAGCGTGGCGTGCACCAAGCCGGAGGCTTCGCGGTCGAGCTGCCGGCGATCTCCCTCGGCGAGATTTTGATGAAGCCGACGACGATGCTTTATCGCAACCTTCTGGCCATGGAAGCCGAGGAGTTGATGCGCTGCTATCCGATCGACGGCGCGGTGCTCATGGGCGGCTGTGACAAGACCACGCCGGCGCTGTTAATGGCGGCAGCGAGCATGAATATTCCGGCGATCTTCATGCCGGCGGGACCAATGCTGCGCGGCCATTGGCGCGGCGAGACCTTGGGGTCGGGAACCGACATGTTCCGCTATTGGGGTGAGTTGCGCGCCGGAACCATTAGCGACGACGACTGGTCGGAGATCGAAGCGGCGCTTGGCCGCAGCCACGGTCATTGCATGACGATGGGCACGGCCTCGACCATGACGTCGCTCGCCGAAGCGCTCGGCATGACCCTACCAGGCGCGGCATCGATCCCGGCTGCGGACTCCGGCCATGCGCGCATGGCCGCGGCGTGCGGCCGCCGCATTGTCGACATGGTGTGGGAGGACCTCAGGCCGAGCGACATCCTCACGGAACGGGCGTTCAGCAACGCTCTCATCGTCGACATGGCAATCGGTGGATCGACCAACGCGGCGGTGCATCTGGTGGCGCTCGCGGCGCGCGCCGGGGTCGATTTGCCGCTTGAGCGGTTCGACGAAGCGTCACGCGAGGCGCCCCTGCTCGCCAACATTCGCCCGTCCGGCAAATATCTTATGGAAGACTTTTTCTATGCCGGTGGCCTGCGCGCCCTTCTCGCGAAACTTGGCGACTTGCTCGACCTTGATGCGCCCACAGCCAACGGCATAGAAAAAGTCTTCCATAAGATATTTGCCGGACGGGCGAATGTTGGCGAGCAGGGGCGCCTCGCG
>JANQOH010000123.1 GCA_028289725.1 Alphaproteobacteria bacterium | reverse complement strand
ATGCCGCCGGGCTCGATCCGACGGTGATTAATGGCGGCATCATCAATGCTTACGGCACAAACGCGCGGCTCGGCGCCGGCGATTGGATGGTGGTCGAAGCAGACGAGTCCGACGGCACGTTTGTGCGCTTGCCGGCAACCATTGCCGTGGTCACCAATATTGATCCCGAGCATCTCGAGTTCTATGGCGACTTCGCCGGGTTGCGCGAAGCGTTCCAGACCTTCGTCGAGAACATTCCGTTTTACGGGTTCGCGGTTCTGTGCATCGACCATCCGGAAGTCCAGTCGATGATCGGGCGCATTTCCGATCGCCGCATGGTGACCTACGGCACCAGTCCGCAGGCGGACGTCCGCGCGGTCAATTCGCGTCCGGAAATCGACGGCACGCGCTTCGATATCGTGGTGAGTCGCCGCGTGCTGATTGGCCGCGGCGGTGAACCGGGCGACCGGTTTTTCGAAAATGTCGTGCTGCACATGCCGGGCGCGCACAATGTGCAGAACGCGCTTGCGATGGTGGCGATCGCGGTCGAGATGGGCATTCCCGAAGACACGATCCGCAAAGCGGTGTCCGGCTTCTCCGGCGTGAAGCGTCGTTTCACGCGGGTCGGCGAAGTGAACGGCATCACCATCATCGACGATTACGGCCACCATCCGGTGGAAATCACCGCCGTGCTGCGCGCCGCGCGTGACGGTCTGCGCGCCCAAAACGGCGACGGGCGATTGATCGCCGTGGTGCAGCCGCATCGCTACACGCGGTTGCGCGATTTGTTCGAAGAATTCTGTTCGTGTTTCAACGACGCGGACGCGGTGGTCGTGGCGGATGTCTATCCCGCCGGCGAGGATCCGATCCCCGGCTATGATCGCGACGGCTTGGTCGACGGTTTGGTCGCGCGTGGCCATCGCGCGGCGATCCCATTGGAAGCACCTGAAGTGTTGGCGCCACTGGTCTACGAAATGGCGCGGCCGGGCGACATGGTGGTGTGCCTTGGCGCCGGCAGTATTACACAGTGGGCGAATGATTTGCCGGCGGCTTTGTCCGCGCTGATGGCGCCGCCGAACGCCGCGGGAGGCACGCAATGATGCCGGCGGCGCGCCGCAGTATCGTTGATCGCTTGCCGGCGGTGCGCGGCCGTTTGAGAACCGACGCACCGCTCGACCGCGTGAGTTGGTTTCGCGTCGGTGGCCCGGCGGAGGTCTTGTTTACACCGGCGGACGCGGCGGACCTGTCCGAATTCCTCGCGGCCAAGCCGGCCGACATTCCGGTCACCGTGCTCGGCGTTTGCTCCAACGTGCTGGTGCGCGACGGCGGCATTGATGGCGTGGTCATCCGGTTGGGGCGCGCGTTCGCGATGATCGAGGCGCAGGATAATCATGTGACCGCCGGTGCCTCCGCGCTCGACCTCAATGTGGCGCGCGTGGCGTGTGATGCCGGGGTTGGCGGGTTGGAGTTTCTGAGCGGTGTGCCTGGCACGATCGGTGGCGCTGTGCGCATGAACGCCGGCGCGTACGGTCGCGAACTCAGTGACGTGTTGGTGGACGCGAATGCCGTCGACGAAGAAGGGAAAGCGCACGAACTGACACCCGACGATTTGCGGTTCGGATATCGCCACAGTGCGCTTCCCGAAACATGGATTTGTACCGGCGTGACATTGCGCGGCACGCCAGAAGCAACGGATACGATCGCCGAACGTATGGCCAAGATCAGTGCCGAGCGCGAGGCGAGCCAGCCGATCCGCACGCGGACCGGCGGTAGCACGTTTGCCAACCCGCCGGCCGACGCGGCGGACGGAGCGAAAGCATGGCAACTGATTGATCGCGCCGGCTGTCGCGGATTGACGCGCGGCGGTGCGATGGTGTCCGAGAAGCACTGCAACTTTTTGATCAACACCGGTGACGCGACCGCGGCCGAGCTGGAAGGACTCGGAGAAGAGGTGCGGCGACGGGTTTTTGAAACCACCGGTGTTCGCTTGGAATGGGAAATTCGGCGCATCGGCCGTCACGACGCCGGCCCGGCGGAGGCGGCACCATGACAACGCGGGTCGCGGTGTTGATGGGCGGTTGGTCCTCGGAGCGCGAGGTGTCGTTGGTGAGCGGCGCGGCCGTGGCGGATGCGCTGGGCGGACTCGGCTATCACGCGACGCCGATCGATGTCGGCCGCGATATCGGCACGAAGCTAACAGACGTTCGGCCCTATACCGACGTTGTGTTCAACGCGCTGCACGGGCGCTATGGGGAAGACGGATGTGTGCAAGGCCTGTGCGAGTTGCTTGGTTTGCCCTACACCCATTCCGGTGTTTTGGCGTCGGCCTTGGCGATGGACAAGCCGATGGCCAAGCGCTTGTTTGACGATGTCGGCGTGCCGATTGTCGATGCGCGGATCGTCGGGCGCGACGACATTGAAGCCGGTGATCCGTTGCCCCGGCCTTATGTGATCAAACCCCTGAACGAAGGCTCTAGCGTTGGCGTCCGCATCGTTACCGAAGACGATGGCGCCGCGCCGCTCGGCAACCAGGCCTGGCATTTTGGGCCGAAGGTCATGGTCGAAACCTACGTACCGGGGCACGAAATCGCGGTCGCGGTGATGGGCGACCGGGCGCTCGGCGCCCTTGAGATCCGACCCCGCGAAGGCTTTTACGATTACGATACTAAATATGTGGAAGGTAAGGCCGACCACCTGATGCCGGCGCCGATGCCAGACGACGCGTATCAGGCGGCGTTGGATTACGCGCAACGCGCGCACGACGCGCTGGGGTGCAGCGGCGTGACGCGTGCCGATTTTCGCTATGACGATAGCGAGGGTGGATTGGGCTTACGTTTGCTTGAGATCAACACACAACCGGGTATGACGCCGCTGTCGCTGGTGCCGGAGATTGCCGCCT
>JANQOH010000120.1 GCA_028289725.1 Alphaproteobacteria bacterium | reverse complement strand
GGTCGTCTTGCGAGCCGTCGTCTTACGGGCGGTGGTTTTGCGGGCGGTGGTCTTGCGAGCCGTGGTCCGCCGCTTCGGCGCGGCTCGTCGAGCCGTGGTCTTCCGCGCCGGTTTCTTGGCCGTAGCCCGTCTCACCGGCGCCTTCTTCTTTTGCGCTGCCATTTAATTCAAAGCCTCTTTACCAAGGTTGGAGACACATTTGGAGTTGCATAGGTCGCTCGGTGACCCGGTAGCACATGTCTTCGGACCGGCACGTCATCAGTTTGCAGATTGTTAGGCTGTATCGCCATCGCCCCGCGTTCCGATTACGCTTGCGATTACAACGACAACTGTTTCCCACCGAATCTCCAGACTTCTTTACTATGTCCGAGCTGTCTAATAGTAGCAGTCCGGTTAGTCTGGCATCGGCTGGAAAGTCTCGCATAACCGCGGACCGAATCCAAGCCGCTCCTTTCTCTAGATATGAAACCGGCCGTCCCCATGCCTGGAAACGGCTTTTAGCGACTTCAGATGCATAATTAGCGCACTTGATTTGCGCGACAAGGCCCCTAGCAGTTTTTCGCTTGACGATGATTGCGCCAAGCAATGCTTAGGATAGTCATCCACGAAGGTTAACAAATATAAGCCTAGTCGGTGATTGCCCCCGACAACCTTTGAATTCCGCGCGTTTCAAGCGATCGACAAATTAAAAAGCACCGTGGAAACGCGCAGAAATACTGGTGCATTGCAGCTCTGCAACAGTTGTTGAAAACAACGCATCGCATGTGCGTTTTTTTGCCGCGACACGAAAACAATTTGCGTTGCATTTTATCGGTCAGATTCGGAAAGCGAATCTGAGCCAAGTGACATTTAAATACTATGCACCGCGCATGCGATCGAAATCACAGCGCGGAAATAGCAACGTCACTTGCGAAGAAAATGGGTTTGTTAGGCGAGCCAGCGTTTGCGGCGACGATAGTGTTTGACGTCGCGATAACTCTTTCGACCGCTCTCGCTCAAACCGAGATAGAACTCTTTTACGTCTTCGTTCGAGCGCAGTGTTTCGGCATCGCCGTCGAGCACCACCCGACCGTTCTCGAGGATGTAGCCATAGTCCGCATAGCGCAGCGCGATCGTCGCATTCTGCTCAGCGAGCAAGAAACTCACACCTTCGTCTCTGTTGAGCCGGCGCACAATCTCGAAAATTTCCTCGACCAATTGCGGCGCAAGCCCCATCGAAGGTTCATCCAGCAAAATCAATTTGGGACGCGCCATCAACGCGCGCCCGATGGCGGTCATTTGCTGCTCACCGCCCGACACGTAACCCGCCAGACTCGACTTGCGATCCGACAAGCGCGGAAAATAGCTGTAGACCATCTTAAGGTCTTGATCGACACTGCCGCGACCATCGCGCCGCGTATAGGCACCGGTGAGCAAGTTCTCCTCGACCGTCAAATGTTCGAAGCAGTGACGGCCTTCCATCACTTGAATGACGCCGCGGCGCACCAGTTCGTTCGGTGTCAATTTTTCGACCTGCTCGCCGCGATACAGAATCGAGCCCTTGGTCACGTCGCCGCGTTCGGCCCCAAGCAAATTCGATACGGCTTTAAGCGTCGTCGTTTTGCCGGCGCCATTCGCGCCAAGCAACGAAACAATCTTGCCTTCGGGCAGCGCCAGTGACACGCCTTTCAAAACCAAGATGACGTGGTCGTAGACCACTTCGATATTGTTGACCGACAGCAGCGGCGCCGTCTCGTCCGTCGTGGGCGCTTCGGGCGCCGCTGCCGTTTCCATGGCCATGATGCGTTGACCTTAGCCAGTCTCAGCCGGGCAATCGCGCACCGCGACGCCCTTTTCTTCGGCGTATGCAGCTGCGGAGGCTTCGACTAACGGGCGCGTCAACCCCCAATCGGGCTCGATCCAGTCATCGGTGATCAACACCCACTTATCGCCGTCCCATTGCTGGACCTTCACAAGACCACCGCCTTCATGATCAAAGCACGAAGTCTTGAGCGGTGAGACCAATCCGGCTGCGCCAAGTTCCTCGATCCGTTCCTCGGTGATGTTGAGGTTCTCGAGACCCCACTGCACTTCCTCACCACTAACCGGACGATTGCCAAACTTATCCATTGCCGTGCGAATCGCTTCGGTGGTTAGGATCGCCTGCAGGATCCCGCGGTTGTAATAGATCGACCCGACGCGTTCGGTATCGATGTTGCCGTTCCCCTTATTGTGAACGTGCTCCATGATTTCGTTGATCACGGGGAAGTCCGAGCCCGGCGCGTGGAAGGTCGTCGTGATGTAACCTTTCGCGGCGCTGCCGGCGGCGATAACGTCTTCTTCGGAACCGCACCACCAAACACCGATCATTTTTTCACGCGGGAAGTTAATGCGCGCGGCCTCTTTGATTGCGGTCGAGCACATGACGCCCCAACCGCGCAAGATCACCCAGTCCGGTTTGAACCGCCGCGAGATTTGCAGCCAGGTGGCTTTTTGATCGAGACCGGGATGCGCCACCGGGAAGTGCGCCACCTCGAAACCATATTTTTCGGCTTGCGCTTCGAGCACCGTGTGCGTCTCTTTGCCATAAGCTGAGTCGTGCAACAGATTGGCGATCTTGAGACCCTTGAGGTTTTCGTAACCGCCTTCTTGCTCCGCGATATAGGCGATCTTCGCGGTGCTTTGATTCCAATAGTTCACGATCAGCGGAAACAAATACGGCCAGACACGGCCATCCGACGCGTCGGTGCGGCCATAGCCCATGGTCAGCACCGGGATCTTGTCCTCGGTGGCGCGTTCCATAATCGCGTAGGTCAAACCGGTGCCGAGCGGATTGAACACGGTCGCGCCTTTTTCGCCGCGCCCTTTGAGACGTTCATAGCATTCGACCATGCGATCCGGCTGATACGCGGTTTCGCATTCTTCCCACGCGATTTTGACACCGTTGATGCCGCCGTCGCGTTCGTTGAGCAAAGCCATGTAATCAATAAATCCACCGCCAACGCCGGAACCGCCCGGCGCGTAGGGACCGGTGCGGTAGATTGTCACCGGCACGAATATTTCTTCGGCGAGTGCCACCTCGGCTGTGCCGATACCGGCCGCCGCGAGCGCCGCGGCAAAGGCCAGGCCGCGCAGGGTCCGCGTTGCTTTCATAGATCGATCCTCCAATTGTTCTGGTACGGCGCACACACACGCTCGTCCAGTCTCGTTATGGTCCGCTCCCTACGGCTCCCGCTTACGCTGCGACGCCTAATTGCCGCGTCGATACAGCGATAGATGGCGATACATGCCCTCGACGTTAAGGAGTGACCATGCGCCAAATTGCCCCCAGTCTTTGTACTTGCCCAAGTCCACCAACGCCTTGATCTCATCGACGGTCTTGCCGCCGCGCATGTGAGTCAAGACTTGGCCGCGTAAATCTTCGATATATTTGCGGTGCGCGGCGACATCGGACGGCACGCCGACCACACCGTGCCCTGGAACCAAAATGTCGTAGTCGAGGCTTTCGATCAGCTTCAAACCCTCGATCCAATGCTCGACAAAATTGTTTCTGAGATCCTGGTACGGCAGACGATTCACGGTCACAACGTCGACCGCGAACAGCGCTCGTTCCTCGGGAAACAGCATGACGATCGAATTGTCCGAATGACCGAGCCCAAGATAAATCAGCTCGACCGTTTTGCCGCCGAGACGCAAGGTCATGCGATCGGTGAAGGTGAGATCCGGCACAGCCGTCGGTCGGTTCTCACCAGCGATTTGCACGCGCGCATTCTCGTGCGCAACCACGGTTGCCGTATCGGCGAACACTTCGCCGCCCGCGATGTGATCGGCATGGTCGTGGCTGTAGACGAGGTATTTCACCGGCACGCCGAACCGCGTGTCGAGTTCCGCTTTAAGCCAAGACGCGGCGTCCGCGTTGATCGGATCGGTCGCGATAATGCCGTCGGGCGTGACCAAAAAAACGCTGTAATGGAACTGGTTCTGAAACCGGTACAGGTCACCCGCTATATGGGTGATCGACCGTTCCGGTTCGTCCTGGGCGCTCGCGGCGGCCGAAAATGCGAGGAACGCAGCGATCATTGCCGCGACGAGCCGGAGCCCGATTGGCCTGATCATGGGGTTTTCCTTCCTGCCTGCATTTTCTTTTGCGTCATCCTAACGCGCCCAGGCCCCACTTGCACCCTTCGGAGGCATGTGTGACGCCCCTGAGCACCCCTCGGCTAGGAGCCGTGGTCCGCCGTGATGCGAGTCCATCACAAGGACCGCGCGACGACGTCCGAGGGGTGCTCAGGGGCGCCCTCTCGGGTCGCCGCTCTGGGTTTATGGCGGGCGTCGAGGCCGCTTGACGGTGCGCCGACACCGCCAGCGCGCCCTCTCCTACCCAAAAACCCAGATCAGCGATCACACGTACCTCCGAAGGGTGCAAGTGGGTCCTAGTGCGGGAAAGGCCACATACGCAGTTTTTCCTTGGTGATCTGCCACAATCGGGCCAGGCCCTGTGGCTCGACGATCAGGAAAAAGATGATCAGGCTGCCGAACACCACGAGTTCGAAATTGGACACCACGTCGGCCGGAATGGCGCCGCCGAACAGGCCCGCCGCATTGTTGATCAGGATCGGCAGAAGCACGATAAACGCGGCGCCTAAGAATGAACCGAGGATGCTGCCAAGACCGCCGATAATGATCATGAAAAGAATCTGGAACGACCGGTTGAGGTCGAACGCTTGCGGCTCGACGGTGCCGAGATAAAGGAACGCCCACAGCGCGCCGGCGACGCCGCAGTAAAACGAGCTGATGGCAAACGCGAGCAGTTTGGTCCGAAGCAAGCGAATCCCGATCACCTCGGCAGCAACGTCCATGTCGCGGATCGCCATCCAGGACCGGCCGATGGAACTTCGCACCATATTCTTCGCCGCGAGCGCCAGTACCACGACAATCGATAAAGTGAGCAAATAGCGGCTGGTCGCTGACTTGAACTCGTAGCCGAACATTTCGATCGGCGGTGCCGAGATCACCCCCGACGCGTCATAGTTGGTAAACCAACCGAACGTCGTCAGCACCCATTCGATGGTGAATTGCGCGGCCAGTGTCGCCACCGCGAGATAGAACCCTTTGATCCGCAGACTCGGCAATCCAAACAGCACGCCGACGGCTGCCGCGATGAGGCCGCCGAGGATGATCGCCACTAAGAACGGCAAATCGGGAATGCGGATCATCAAATTGTAGGTGGCGAACGCGCCGACCGCCATGAAACCGGCGGTGCCGAGCGACAAGAGCCCCGCATACCCGGTGAGCAAATTCAGGCCGAGGGCGGCGAGCGCGTAAATCAGAAACGGAATGAAGATCGAGCCGAGCCAATAATCCGAGCCGATCGTCGGAACGACGAATATCGCGACCGCCAAAGCAATCCACAGCGCCCAACGATCCTGGGCGATCGGAAAGATCGATTGGTCGTCGCGATAGGTGCTCTTGAACTGCCCGCATTCGCGATAGAGCATCGGACCTCTCCCCTAAACCCGTTCGATAATTTTGTCGCCGAACAGTCCCTCGGGCCGGAACATGAGGAACACCATCGCGAGCAAATAAGGGAAGAAGTTTTCGACGCCGCCGACGCCGAACAGATCGAACGCCAAAAGCTCGGCGATCTTTTCACTAGCGCCCACAATCAAGCCACCGACAATCGCGCCGGGGATTGACGTGAAGCCGCCCAGGATGAGCACCGGCAGCGCTTTGAGCGCGAGCAGGGCTAGGCTAAACTGAACCCCGAGGCGTCCGCCCCACACGACGCCGGCGACAAACGCCACGATGCCGGCCACCGTCCACACCACGACCCAAATCGTCTGCAAGGGAATGCCGACCGACAGCGCCGCTTGATGGTCGTCCGCGACCGCGCGGAGCGCCCGCCCGATACGCGTCTTCTGGAAGAAGATGGCGAGACCGGCGACGAGCAAGGCGGCGACAACCGCCGCGTAAAGTTCGTTGTTGTTGAAGAACAGCGGGCCGATCTCGAACGACGCATAGGGATCGCCGAGTTCGAGCGAATGCGGATCGCTGCCCCAAACCATCTGCGTGCCGCCTTCGATCACGAAGTTCAGCCCGATCGTGGCCATAAACAGAATGATCGGCGCTTGATTGACCAAGGGGCGCAATACGACCCGCTCGATCGCCAAAGCGAGCAAAACCAGGGCCGCGATTGTCACCGCGCCGGCCAAGAGAATGTTCCAGCCCATTTCCAGCAGGCTGACAAAAGTCAACGCCGCCATCAGCACCATGGTGCCTTGGGCAAAGTTGAACACGCCGGACGCTTTGAAAATCAGTACGAAGCCGAGCGCAACCAGCGAATACATAATGCCGGCGAGCAGGCCGTCGAACAGCGCCTGGATATAAAGAAACGGGTCAAATTCCACGACGCTGAGCCTTCCTGCTAGTGGCTGACGCCGAGATAGGCGTCGATCACCGCTTGATTGGCGCGCACTTCGTCCGGCGTGCCGTCGGCGATCTTGCGGCCATAGTCGAGCACGATCACGCGGTCGGAAATGTCCATCACCACGCCCATGTCATGCTCGATCAAAGCGATCGTGGTGCCGAACTCGTCATTCACATCCAGAACGAAGCGCGACATGTCTTCTTTTTCTTCGACATTCATGCCGGCCATTGGTTCGTCGAGCAACAATAAGCGCGGTTCAGCGGCCAGAGCGCGGCCAAGTTCCACCCGCTTCTGCATGCCATACGGCAAGCGCCCCACCGGGACTTTGCGGATCGCCTGAATTTCCAGGAAATCGATGATCTTTTCGACCAACACGCGATGCTCAAGTTCATCGCGCTGGTACGAGCCCCAATACAAGGCCTGCTTCAGAAAGTTGCCGCCGAGCCGCGTATTGCGCCCGGTCATAATGTTGTCGAGGGTGGTCATGCCCTTGAAAAGCGCAACGTTCTGAAAAGTCCGTGCGATGCCTTGGCGCGCGATTTCCGATGGCGCCAGATCAGCGCGCGGCTCCCCTTCGAACGTGATCGTGCCCTTTTGCGGGTGGTAGACGCCGTTGATGCAGTTCAGCAGCGACGTCTTGCCGGCACCGTTCGGCCCGATGATCGCCAAAATCTCATGTTCGCGAATATCCGCCGAGACATCGGTCAGCGCATGGACCGCGCCAAAGCTCAGCGAGATGTTGCTGGCACTCAGCAGCACCTCGCCGATGTGCTTTCCCGCTTCGTCGGCCAAGGGTCAGCTCGCTTTTGCCAACGCCGCGACCGGTTCGAGATCCCGGATCGCCAGCGTCGCCTTGATGGTGCCTTCACGGCCGTCTTCGAACGTCACCTTGGCCTCGATTTTCACTTCCGACGATCCGTCATACAGCGCGTCGATCAGTTCCTTGTACTTGTCTGCAACAAACCGCCGGCGGACTTTGCGCGTCCGCGTCAGTTCGTTGTCATCGGGGTCGAGTTCTTTGTGCAAAATCAGGAAGCGCCGAACCTGCGCCCCAGCCATTTTCGGGTCGCCCGCCATCGCCGCATTCACCTGTTCGATTTCGCCGCCGATCAGGTCGTAAACTTCCGGGCGCGCGGCAAGATCGGTGTAGCTGGTGTAGGCCAGACCGCGTTTCTCCGCCCAATTGCCCACCGCGTCGAGATCAATATTGATGAAGACGCTGACATGATCGCGGCCATCGCCGTGCGCCACGGCTTCGAGAACGAATGGGCTGAACTTGAGTTTGTTCTCGATATATTTCGGCGCGAACATGGTGCCGTCGTTCAATTTGCCGACATCTTTCGCGCGGTCGATGATGCGCAGCTGACCGCCTTCGTCGAAATAGCCAGCATCGCCCGACGAAATCCAACCATCGTTCGATTTTGTTTCGGCTGTTGCTTCCGGGTTCTTGAAATAGCCCATGAAAGTGCCGGGGCCGCGAAACTGCACTTCGCCGCTGTCGCCGATCCGAACCTCGACTTCGGGCATCGGCACGCCAACCGACTCGGCGTCGACCTGCCCGTCGGACTGACCGCAGACCAGCGCGGTCGCCTCGGTCATGCCGTAGATCTGCTTAATGTTGACGCCGAGTGCCCGGTAGAATGAAAAAATCTCGGGCCCGATCGCCTCGCCGGCCGTGTAGGCGACGCGAATGCGCGAGAACCCCAAATTGTCCTTGAGCGGGCCGTAGACGAAAATCTCGCCAAGCCGATAGAGCATGCGGTCACTAAACGACACGGGCTCGCCATCCAACAAACGCACGCCGACGCGTTCCGCCACCTTCATGAAGTAATGGAACAGGCGCTGCTTGATCTTCGCCGCATCCTCGATCCGCACCATCACGCTGGTCAGGATGTTCTCCCAGATACGCGGCGGCGCGAAGAAATATGTCGGGCCGATCTCGCGCAGATCGGCGAGCACCGTGGCGCCGCTTTCCGGACAGTTCACGGTGAAGCCCGCGCACATGGCCTGCGCATAAGAAAACAGATGATCGCCGACCCAGGCCATCGGCAGGTACGCGAGCACTTCCTCGCGGTCGGTGAGACGGTCATGGGCCATGCCGTTGAGCGAGGTGCGGATGAGATTGTCGTAACTCAGCATCACGCCCTTGGGCTTGCCCGTGGTGCCCGAGGTGTAGAGCATGATCGCAAGGTCCGCGCCCTGCCCTTTGGCGATCTCATCGGTGTAGTAATCGGGATTGTCGGCCTCGAAGCGTTCGCCCCGCGTTTGAACGTCCTCGTACCACTCAAGACCCGGTTCGCGGTAATGCCGCATGCCGCGCGGATCGTGGTAAATGATCATCTCAATTTGCGGCAGCTGCTCACGGATTTGCAGGATCTTGTCGACCTGTTCCTGATCCTCGACGATCGCGAAGCGCACCTCGGCATGGTCGAGGATGTATTGCATCTCGTCCGCGATCGAATCCTGGTACATCGGCACGGGCACGCCGCCGAGCGCTTGGACGGCGCCAACGCCGAAGTAAAGGTGCGGCCGATTGTCACCGATGATCGCGACCTTGTCGCCGCGTTGAAATCCATGCGCCGCCAGGCCCAGCGCGAGCGTACGTGCTTCCTTCTCAGCCTGAGCCCAAGTAAAGGGCTGCCAGATTCCAAGGTCCTTCTCACGCAGGAACACCCCGTCGCCGCGGGTCCGTGCCTGTTCGCGCAATCGTTTTGGTAGCGTATCGAGCGCGCCGTCGCTTGCCGTGGCCGATCGATCCATCATCTGATCCAGACCCGCCTGCCTTGCCGGCAGTTCGGATTTGTTTGCCTCCCTCACCCGCCCCGCCCTGCGGACGCGACGAAGGGGGGGATTATTCATGAATAGC
This sequence comes from Alphaproteobacteria bacterium, assembly GCA_028289725.1. Taxonomy (GTDB): domain Bacteria; phylum Pseudomonadota; class Alphaproteobacteria; order UBA7887; family UBA7887; genus JAKZSU01. The sequence goes on along the minus strand of JANQOH010000120.1, from coordinate 5,042 downwards.
CATGGGAAACAAGCCCCGGGATTCCGCTACCAAATCGGCCAATTTGGCGGTCCGGGGCGAAAAAATGGCGCCGGCGGGAGGGCAATCCCGGCCGGCGCCTGAATGCGACTTAGGTGGTGTGGGAGGAAGGTCTTATCTGGGCTCTGGGCCCACACCGGGTCGCCAAGTTAGGAAATGCAAGGCACGGGTAATCTCGCCGATTTCGCGGCGCGCGTCGGTGACCGGAATCACAAGATTGTTTGTGTAGCAGCCATCACAATTACGTGCTGGCTCTTGAGCGGTCGTGACTAGGCCAGCGCCACCGCCAAGACATGCGTTCCGATGCGCAGGCCCATTTGGTTGGCGGCGTCTTCCTTGTTCATCGCGATCTCGACCAAACCGCTGGAATTCTCGTACCAGATCGCTTCGCCGACACCGACGTCCGAAAAGGTGCGCGCCTGGCGAATGCTGATATCGCGGACTTCCAGCGTCGCGTCTGATGGCAATGTGGATGCGCGTATGCCGGTCATGGCATTGCCATAATGGTCGATGTAGATCACTTCACCGAAGTCGTCGGGCCACCGCATGCCAACCGCATCATCCGCATCGAATGGTTCGCCCGGCACTGGTTCGCCACGCGCCAACATGGCCGCCACGGGCGCAAACAGATCGCGGCCATGAAAGGTGTTGGACATCGCTTCCGGACGCCAGGTGATTTCCCACCACTCCGACGCGCCGGCATGTTTGGCGATAACCGCGAACAAACCATTGTCCGGGCCAACATACCAACGGCCGGCGGCACGCATGACGATGGGACGCCGGTCGGTTCGCCCGACGCCGGGATCAACGACGCCGAGCACGACCGCGCCGTCCGGCATCTCCTCGACAAGCGCCGCCAAAAGATAAGCCGCGGCCTTTTGTTCGAACACCGGCAAGTCGTGCATGAGATCGACCACAGGGACCGACGGTGCCCCTTCGGCGAGGACCGTTTTGATTTGGCCGACATACGGGCCATTGCCGCCAAAGTCTGTGCACAGCACAATCATGTCGTCACCATACGCGCGCGCGAAAGAACTTTCAGTCTTCTATGCGAAAACGAGCAAAACGTACAACCCGATCGCGCCCGCGCGCCAAAGCGCCGGCGGAGCCTCTCACGCTTTTCATCGAACGGCTGGGCGCGCAAGGCGACGGCGTCGCCATGCACCAAGGCGCACCGGTATATGTTTCGGGCGTTTTGCCCGGTGAGCAAATTCGCGCACGTTTGCGGCAAGCGATTGGAGACGGATGGCGGGCCGATTTAGAATCGCTTGAGCACACGTCTTCCGAGCGCGTCGATCCACCCTGCCCCCATTTCGGTACGTGCGGCGGCTGCGTGCTTCAACACATGGCGCCCGGTGCTTATCGCGCGTGGAAACGGGCGAAAGTCGTTGCGGCGCTCCGGCACCGGGGTTTCGACACGTCACCTGTGGCGGACGTCGTTGCGATCGGAACAGGCAGCCGCCGCCGGGTCACCATGACCGCGAATGTACGGCGCGGGCGCGCGGTGATCGGCTTCCACCGCCGCCGCAGCCACGAACCCATCGATGTTCAAACATGTGACGTGCTTGCGCCCGGCTTGGTGAACCTGATCGGGGATTTGCGTCGCGCGCTGCCAGAGCTTGTTGAAGGCGATGGCGCTTTCACCATCCAAGCGTTGCAAACCGAAACCGGCATCGATGTGTTGCTCGACGTGAACCGCGGTCCAACGCTCGGCGAACGGCAGGCGCTTGCGGCGTTTGCCGAAGCACAGGATTTCGCACGGCTGAGCTGGCGCTTTAACCAAGAGCTTGAGCCGATCGCTTGGCGCCGTACCGCATTGGTGCGCTTCGGCACCATTGATGTTGCGCCACCGCCCGGCGCATTTTTGCAAGCCAGCAAGCAAGGCGAGACTGCGATCATCGATGCAATGCAGAGTGCATTCGATAGCATGCAAAGTGCCGCTGATTTATTTTCCGGCTGCGGCAGTTTGAGTTTTCCGCTCGCAGAGCATGCGCGCGTTCACGCTGTGGACGCCGATCAGGACATGATCGATGCGTTGACCGCCGCCGCACATCGCGCGGAATTGTCCCAGGTAACCGGCGAACGCCGCGATTTGTTTGCGCGCCCGCTCGAACCGTCGGAACTCAAGGCCTACGATACAGTTGTTTTCGATCCGCCGCGCGCTGGCGCCCGCGCGCAGGCCGAGCGCTTGGCGGCGAGCGACGTGCCGTTGGTGATCGCCGTTTCGTGCGAGCCCGCGACCTTCGCGCGCGACGCGCGGATTCTGGTCGATGGCGGCTACGATCTCGAAACCGTCACCCCGATCGACCAGTTTCTGTGGTCGGCGTCCGTCGAACTCGTCGCGATCTTCCGGCGCGCCGCACCTCGAACCACATCGCGACGGCCGCGCCGATAAACGCCACCGCCAGGCCGAGCCACATCCAGGTCATCATTGGATAGATTTTCAGCACGACCGGCACCGTGGTCGGCGCGCGTAACTCCGCCAGGTCCCCTTCGCCTTCGACGCGATATTCGAGCGCCGGCAGCCATATCTGGACGTCGCGCCAGAGGCCCCGGTGAATGAACGGATCGATCAACTGCGTCGCGCCGCTCACCGTCCGGGCGTAGCGATAGTCCATGATCTCGCACATCAAACGCACCGGCCCCAAACCGCCGTAGGACTGCGCGCGTTGGTCGCGGTAGACCGCTTCGCCCTGTTCCTCCTGAACCGCGATGCCGTCGCGCACCAGAGACCAGCGGGCTTCCGCCACAGCGTGGAAACCAGGCGCGCCGACTTCGGTGCGCAAGCCGTCGCTGACGAACGCCTCGCGGTCGACCGCCACCGTCACCTCATAGCCCCAGGGAAACTTCACGGGTTTTTCGAAGTCGACGGGATAGCTGAGATTGCGCCAATTGTGCAGGTCGAAGACGGACGCCACCGTTGCCGCGAGCAACGCGACGACGACGCCGAAGTGGATCGCGCCGACCGGCACGTAATAGCGGCCAACGGCGCGGTGCTTGCCATGGCGTATCAGTGCGTGGAGCCCCCAGGCGAGCGCGGCAAGGCCGAGATAGGCCATCGACACGGCAAGTGCGTCGAGCCATGGAAAAATCGCCGTGGTGTTGGCGGACGTCATGCCGCGACCGGTGAAATGCGCCGCCATCGGCTGCCAAAAGATCGCGGCCACGAGCGCCGCCATCGCGACCCCGATCGTGATGGCCCAACGCAGCCAACGGCGTCGCAGAGGCAGAAAATTATGTCCCCCCGCGAGCCCGATCGCGATGCCGATCGGCGCGAGCAAGGCATTGGCGCGGTAGCGGTCCACCTCCCACCGCTCGAATTGTAGACGGAGCTGTTCCGCCTCGGCCGAAGACGACCAGCGCGCGAGGAATTCGAAAAACGGTTTGAACTTTTCCGGCTTCGGCACGTCGAGGAATGCGGCAATGTACGCTTCGGCCAGCACACCGGCGGCGACCGCGCCGCAGCCGATCAGCGTCACGGTTGCGACCAGAATGAGCAGCGTCGGTTCCGTCCGGCGCGCCGGCAAGAGCGTACGTCGCGCGGACCAAAACAATGCGCCCAAAGCGAGCACGGTCAGGGCGAGCGCGAGGACAAGCAACCAGGGAAAACTGGTTTCACCGACATAGCGGTGCGACGAAGCCAGCGCCGGGTGCCGCGTGATCACCAGCGAGGCCAGTGCGGCGACGCCGGTCGCAAGTCCGAGCAGCGGGTGCAGACGGCCGTAGGCGCCGTCGTCCCGGTAGCGGCGCAAAGTATGCAAATGTGCAGACGCAAACGCCCACACCATGAACACGCTGGTTTGCACCGGGTCCCAATGCCAGAACTGACCGAAGGTGAAGTCCTCGTATGCCCACCACATGCCGGTGATGAGACCGGCGGTCAGCGTCAGCCAGCCAAAGCGCACCCAGCGCGCCGCGATCACCGGCCAATCGCCGGCGCCGGTCGCCAGAGCCTGCAGTGCCGCACCGTATGGCGCTAGGAAGAATGTGAAAGCAAGAAACACGAAAGGCGGATGCAGCAGCATCCAGACCTTCACCAAATGGGCGTTCATGCCTTGCCCCTGGGCGGCGGCGTCGCCGGCTATATCCGGCGGCAGACTGGAAAATGGCGTCCAGATCGCCGCACCGATGGCCAAGGCCGCGACCAAACCAAGCGCACCGGTCCCGGCCCAGCCCTCATAGCGTACCAGCCGCACCGCGGCGACCGACGCCAGCGCGGTGAGCAGGAGTAAGGTGCCCTCATCGCCGCCCCAAACGTTAGCAAGCTTATAAAACCAGGGCAGCGCCGCGTGGCTCGACCGCCAGACATAACTGAATTCGAACCGATCGAAAACAAGAAGCAAGGCGAGATCGAGGACCGCCGCAACCGCAAGTGTGGCGGACAAGCGCGTGAGTGTCGTTCGGTATTGCGGAGTCATAGTCGCGGCGGCCGACGCCACGATCACGAGCACGACCGCGCCCTGAGCGGCGAGTCCACCAACAAAGAACAGGATTGCAGCGAGAAGCGGCGCAGTGAGCCACCACCAACGTGTCACGCGGTCGATCCGCTCAGGCATCGGCGGCGGTCTTGCGTTCCGGGCCGTGGTAGCGGGCGGTTTGCTCGAAATAGCGCCGCGCCGCGTCCGTCCCGCGTTCGCCCGTCGCCGAAAAGTGGGCGGCGAGCAGACCGCTGGCATGGGCGACGGCCGCCGACGCGCCAACGATTGGCGGCCCGCCATCATTTTCGCCGCGGACACAGGCGCCGAAATCGGCTTGCGCGCTGCTAAGAAGCGAAACCTCGTCCGACGCGCATCGGGCATCGCCGGTTATGCGCAGCACGCCGGGATAGGCCGACGGGTAAACCGGATCGCCGCGCGCGGGCGACGCGCCGAGCAAAACGCACCCGGCATCTTGCGCAGCCGCGCTCGCAAGGCGCAGCGCCTCACGGTCGGCGCGCAGTCCCAAGCTCAGATTGATCAGGGTGGCGTCCGCCTCAGCCAACCAATCTAGGCCAGCAGCGACTGCCGCCGCCGATGTGGTGCCGC
>JANQOH010000111.1 GCA_028289725.1 Alphaproteobacteria bacterium | reverse complement strand
TCGGCACCCGCCGGAACCGGTGCGCCGGTAAAAATCCGCACCGCTTCACCAGCACCGACGGTTCCACTGAACGCGCCGCCGGCAGGGGACTCGCCGGTTTTGCGCAGTGTTGCGGGTGCCGTTGCGACATCGGCCGCGCGCACCGCGTAGCCGTCCATGGCAGAGACGTCCGCCGGCGGCTGGGTTCGTCGGGCAACGACCGGATCGGCGAGGATCCGCCCGAGCGCCTGAGATAAAGACACTTGTTCCGCGGGCAGTGGCGCGAAGCCGGCGAGGATTCGCTCTAGCGCCTCGGCGACGGGGATCATGTTACGGCGCCTCGTAGGTGCCGGACTTGCCGCCCGACTTGTGAGTCAAGCGAACCTCGGTGACGCGCATGCCGCGGTCGACCGCTTTGCACATGTCGTAAACGGTTAGGGCGGCCACCGATGCTGCGGTCAGCGCTTCCATTTCGACACCGGTGCGGCCTTTGAGTTTGCACGTCGCGGTGATGTCCACGGCATTGCGGGTGTCGTCACACGACAGGTCGACTGATACCGAGGTCAATGCGAGCGGATGGCACAACGGAATGAGGTCCGGTGTTCGTTTCGCCGCCATAATCCCGGCGAGGCGTGCGACACCCAACACATCGCCCTTCTTATGCCCACCGTCGACGATCATGCGCAATGTTTCGGGCGCCATCAGGACGGTGGCCGCGGCTGTGGCGACCCGTTCGGTCTCTTCCTTGGCGCCGACATCGACCATCTGCGCCTTGCCTTCGGCATCGAAATGCGTGAACTCAGCCATTACGCCTGACTCGCAATCCGTTGATCGGACGGTGGTGCCAACAAAGCCCGCGTTGCGCCCGCCACATCAGCTTGGCGCATGAGCGATTCACCGACCAGGAAGCAAAACACACCAGCGTCACCCATCCGCGCGATGTCCGCCGGTGACCCGATGCCGCTTTCGCAAATCAGCAGCCGGTCGCCCGGAATTAGTGGCGCCAAGGCTTCCGTTGTTGCGACATCGACGGCAAGAGTTTTCAGATTGCGGTTGTTGACGCCGATGAGCGGCGACCGCAAGTCCAGAGCCCGATCGAGCTCGGCCCGATCATGGACCTCGACCAAGACATCCATATCGAGTTCTTCAGCGACGCGCTCTAATTCGCGCGCCTCGGAATCGTCGAGCGCAGCCATGATCAACAAAACGCAATCGGCGCCGAGCGCACGCGATTCGACAATCTGATAGGGCTCGAGCATGAAGTCCTTGCGCAGCACGGGGAGCGGCACGCTCGCGCGCGCCTGTTCCAAGTACGCGTCGTCGCCCTGAAAGTAGGGCACATCGGTCAAAACCGAGAGGCAAGTCGCGCCGCCATCGCGATAGGCCCGTGCCAAGGTGGGCGGATCAAAATCTTGCCGAATGATGCCTTTGCTCGGCGATGCCTTTTTGATCTCCGCGATAAGCCCGATTTCGCCCCGGCCGACGCGTTCTCTTAAGGCCCTCGCGAACCCGCGTGGCTGATCGGCCTTTTTAGCCGCGGCCAGAACCGACGCTTCGCTCCGTTCCCGTTTGCGTCGCGCAACATGGGACCGTTTGTCCGCGCAGATTTTCGCGAGCACATCGCTCACGACCCCGGGTCTCCCGCATTGTCATTGGTGATTTTGACGAGGCGATCCAAAACCACTTGCACGTCGCCGTCGTCGATCGCTTTTGCGGCGCGGGCGGCGCCGGCGTGCAGATCGGGCGCTTGGTCGGCCACCACCAAGGCGGCGCCGGCATTGAGCACGACAATGTCGCGATACGCGGAGGCCTCACCGCCCAAAAGGGCTTTGAGCGCCGCCGCGTTTTCCGCCGGCTCGCCGCCTTTTAGCGCGGCGAGTTCCGCGCGTTCGACGCCCGCGTCTTCCGGCTTCACCTCAAACGTGGAGACCTTGCCGTCTCTCAGTTCGCAGACGGTAGAGGGCCCTGTGGTGGTCAACTCATCCATGCCATCTGAGCCGTGAACGACCCAAACGCGCTCCGAACCAAGATTGCCGAGCACCTCGGCAATCGGCACCAACCACTTGTCATCGAATACGCCGATCAACTGACGTTTCGCGCCCGCCGGGTTCGAAAGCGGGCCGAGTATGTTGAAGATGGTCCGGGTACCAAGTTCGATCCGCGTACCGGCGACATGACGCATGGCTCCGTGGTGACGCGGCGCCATCAGGAAGCCGATACCGACGCTTTCAATCGCTTTCTCGACGACAGCCATATCGGTGTCGATGTTGACCCCGAGGGCGGTCAAAATGTCCGCCGAACCGGATTTGGAGGACATCGCGCGGTTGCCATGTTTCGCCACGGGCACGCCGCAGGCGGCCGCCACCAGCGCGGCCGCGGTCGAGACATTGTACGTTCCCGTGGCGTCACCGCCGGTGCCGCAGGTGTCAATGGTGCCTGGCGGCGCGGCGATGCTCAGCGCTTTGGCGCGCATCGCCTTGGCGGCGCCGGTGATTTCACCGACCGTTTCGCCGCGAACCCTGAGCCCCATCAGGAAGGCTCCGGCTTGCGACGGTGTGGCATCGCCCGACATCATGATGTCGAAAGCGGCACGGGCCTCGTCCTCGCTGAGAACCGCGCCGGTCGCCAATTTGCCGAGCAATGGTTTCAGATCCGCCATATTGATCCCTACGCCGCCACGCGTTGTCCGGCGACACTCAGAAAATTCGCCAAGATTTCGTGGCCATATTGCGACGCGATGCTTTCGGGATGGAATTGGACGCCATGAATTGGGAATTCGCGATGGCGCACACCCATGACAATCCCATCGTCGGTTTCGGAGGTGATCTCGAGCGCGTCCGGGATGCTGTCTCGATCCAAGATGAGTGAATGATACCGCGTGGCCTCAAACGGCGAGGTGATGCCCTGATAGAGCGCATCGTCTTGGTGATACACCTTGCTGACTTTGCCGTGCATCATCATTGGCGCGCGGACCACTTTGGCGCCAAAAGCCTGCCCGATCGTTTGATGGCCTAGGCAGACGCCTAATACCGGAACTTTCCCGGTCGCTTCCGCGACCATGTCTAGACAGATACCGGCCTTGTCCGGATCGCACGGGCCAGGCGACAGCACGATCGCATCGGGGCCCATGGCCATTATTTGTTTCGGTGTGGCAACATCGTTACGCCTTACAACAACGTCGGCGCCGAGTTCGCCCAGGTAATGAACGAGGTTGTACGTAAAACTGTCGTAATTGTCGATTAACACTAACATTTCAAAATATTGCGTGATCTCAAACCGAATCTCATGGGCGGTGATTTTGGCCGAATTGAAGCGAGAACAAAACAGTCCCCTGGTGCCGCGTCAAGCTATGCCTGGCGCTATCGCGGGCCGGGGAAATCCCTTGCAACACGCCTCTGGCTGCGTAGGGTTGGCGCCATGAGAGCGGGACGCGGCAATCGAGGGCGGCGGCCGTGATCGGCGATCGGAGACACCGTATCGGCGGCACGCCACCGAGGCAGAGAAGAATCTCGACGTTGGAAAGGCGTCTGGGTGTGGGACTCTCGCTTGTAGCTTTCGGCTTTCTGAGCGGTTACGTGGTTGGTTTGGTGACCGGCGAGGATGAGTATCTCCCGATAGATGTTGCCATTGCGCCGGCCGCCGGGCCGACAAGTTCGACCGATCAGGCGCCGAATATGGCGCAGGAGACGCCGACACAACCAATATCACCCGCAAGTTACCGGGTGTCGTTGGCGGTGCCGCTTCTGGTGCCGTCCGAGCGCCCGCCCGCTCCGGGCCAGGCGGACGTAAACCGGCGCGATTCAGCAGCGGGCGAGCCCACGCTGGCCGATGTGCCGCGTCCGGACATGCCCGCGACCGGTCCGATGGTGGCGATTGTCATCGATGATCTCGGTTTGCTGGAAGCCGCAACCGAATCGGCGATTGCGTTACACCCGGCCTTCACGCTGGCCTTCCTGCCTTACGGCGAGAAAGCCGCCGAATTGGCGCAAAAGGCGCACCAAGCCGGCCACGAAGTCCTTTTGCATATGCCGATGGAGCCCGACGGTCCGGTCGATCCCGGGCCCGGCGCGCTAATCACCGGTTTGGCACCGGAGGAGATTCGGGAACGCATCAGCCTCGCGCTCGATCGTGTCCCGTCGGCCATGGGGCTTAACAATCATATGGGCAGCCGGTTCACGGCCGATGCCGAGGCAATGGCCGTTGTGCTCGATGAAATTAACCTACGCGGCATGATGGTGCTCGATTCGGTCACCACGCCGAACAGCGTGGTCAGCGAACTTGCCAAAGCGATCGGCGTTCCGAGCGAGTCACGGGATGTGTTTCTCGACAATGATCGGGATCCGGCTTTGATCCATCAACAGCTCGACGAGTTGGAGCGCATCGCGCAGGTGACCGGACAAGCGATTGCCCTTGGCCATCCGTACCGGGAGACTATCGCAGTCCTCGAAGAGTGGCTGCCGGCGGCGCGCAAGCGAGGTATTCGGTTGGTTCCTCTGAGCCGGTTGGCGCAGCCTCGCCTGCATCACCCGATGATCGCGGCGCAGTTGCCGGACGGCGAGGAAGACTCGCCCTAGAAGCGGTTAGTTGCCTTGGCGGGCTGCGAAGCGCACCGCTTCTTCGGCCGCACGCAATAGCGCGCGCGCCTTGTTGCGCGTTTCCTGGTATTCGAACTCAGGGTCGCTGTCCGCCACCACGCCACCGCCCGCTTGCACATACATGACACCGTCTTTCACGACGGCCGTCCGAAGCGCGATGCAGGTGTCCATCGCACCGTCCGCGGCGAAGTAGCCGACGCATCCGGCGTAGATCCCGCGCCGTTCGGGTTCAAGTTCGTCGATGATTTCCATCGCCCGTACCTTGGGCGCACCGCTCACGGTGCCGGCCGGAAAGCCGGCGATCAGGGCGTCAATGGCATCGTATTTCTCGTCGATCTCGCCTTCGACATTGGAAACCAAATGCATGACATGGCTGTAATACTCGACCTCCATCTGCTCGGTGACGGTCACAGTACCTGTTTGCGCCACGCGACCGACGTCATTGCGGCCGAGGTCGAGCAACATCAGATGTTCGGCCCGTTCCTTCGGGTCGGCCAGCATGTCTTCGGCGAGCGCTTGATCTTCGGCGCGGTTGGCGCCGCGCTTCCGGGTCCCGGCAATCGGTCGAATGGTGACCGTCCCGTCGCGGAGCCTCACCAGAATTTCGGGGCTGGACCCAACGACGGCGAACCCGCCAAAGTCGAGAAAGAACAGAAACGGTGAGGGATTTAGTCGACGCAGTGCCCGATAAAGCGCGAATGGCGGCAGCTTGAACGGCACCCGAAACCGTTGTGACGGCACCACTTGAAACACATCGCCCGCCGCAATGTACTCTTTGGCCCGCCGCACCATCTCGTGATAGGTCTCGCGGCTGACGTTGGATTCCGGTTCTGGCAGATCGGCACTATCGGCGGCGCCCTGATGCCCCATCGGCAGACTGCGATCGAGGTCGAACACGACGTCGCCCAGCCGCTCGCCCGCCATGCCATAGGCGGACCGAGCGTCGACGCCTTTCATGGGGCGCACGGGTGTCACCACGGTGATCATATCGTCGACTGAGTCGAATATCGCCATTACGGTCGGGCGCATAAACAACCCATCTGGCACGCCAAGAACGTCTGGATTGTCGTCAGGCAGACGTTCCATCAATCGCACGGTGTCGTACGCCATGTAGCCCACCAAGCCGGCGGCCATAGGCGGCAAGCCTTCGGGGATTTCGACCCGGGACTCGAGTTCCAGAGCGCGGAACGACTCAAGCGCGCCGTCTTCGCACGGCTCGAACGCATCCGGATCGTAGCGCGCATGGCGGTTGATTTCGGCCCGGTTGCCGAAACAGCGCCAGAGCAAATCTGGCTTGAGGCCGATGATTGAATAGCGCCCGCGCGTCGCGCCGCCTTCCACGGATTCGAGCAAGAAGCTATTTGGCCGGCCATCGGCCAGCTTCAACATGGCCGAAACAGGGGTTTCCAAATCGGCCACCAGCCGGGTCCAGATGACTTGCGGCTTGCCCGCGTTGTAGACCTCGGCGAATTGGTCAAAAGCGGGCGTGTTGGTCACGACCTTGGCGCCCCGACGTCGAACAGATTGTCGATCAGCGATTGATTTATCTTTACGCCGTACTTGCGACGCAAAGCGTCGCCGAACGCGGCTTCGACGTCATTCCGCACACCGCGCTGCATTTGCAACCGTATCTGGTTACGCATGTCCTCTGCTTGTTCGGCGTCGGCCGGAACAATCTCATCGAGCACGGCGATGGCGTATCGGCCACTGCCACTGATGATCGCCTCGGTCGCCTCACCGGGCGAGAGCGCGAAGACCGCTTCCACGAAATTCGGACCCGCCGCGACGGCGAGGTCGCGCCCGTCGCGGGCAAAGGCTTCGGAATTCACCACCGCGATATCGTCTTCCGACGCGACGGTGGTCAAATCTTCGCCTTCGGCGACACGGTTCGCGATGGATTCGGCCAAGGCCTTCGCTTGGTCTTCGCGCCAATTCCGCTGCCACGCGGCGATGACATCTTCGCGGATGTCTTCCAATGGGCGCAACGCCGGCGGCGTGACTCCGTCGACACGCAGCGCATAGGTGATATTGCCATCGGTTTCGATGAGGTCGGTCTCAACGTCGGGTTCCGAGGCGAACGCCGTGGTCAGGAACTCTTGGATCGGCGGCAGGTCTGTCGCCGGCTCGCCGTCCGGCTTGAGACCGGCCAAACTGACGGCATCGATGGTTGTGACGGCAATGCCCAGCGCGCCGGCTGCCTCAACGAACGTTGCGCCACCCGCACGTTCGTCCTCGAGTCGGTTGCCGAGTTCGTAAACGGCGTCAGACGCTTGCACGATTTTGAGTTCACCGCGAATATCATCGGCGACTTCCTCGAATGGTGTCACACGGCCTGGCATGTCGTCGTTGATCCGAACCACGTACCAACCAAACGGAGTCTCGATCGGCGCGCTGATCCGTCCCACGTCGAGTGCGAAAATCGCTTCCGCGACATCCTCGGTCGGCAGATCCTCCCGGACCAACACGCCCAGATCGATATCGCTTTCCGATTGTCCGGCAAGCTCTAATCCCACGGCGTAGAAGTCATCGCCAGACATCAGCCGTTCGATTGCCGTGGCGGCCTCGTCCTCCGTACCAAAAACAAGGCGGTCGACGTCGCGCCGATGCGGCACGGTGTAGCTGTCGAGTTGGAAATCATACTCTTCGCGCACCAGCGCCTCGTCCACCTCGACCTCGTCAAGCAAGTCGGCGGGCTTCAACGTGATGTAGGTAATGCGGCGATATTCTGGCGCCATGAAAGACGCTTCATTCTCTTCATAAAAGGCTGTGATCGCCGCATCATCGGGTGTCGGCGCTTCCTCGACATCGTCTGGGGTCACCACCGCGACGGTCGCGACCCGCCGTTCCTCGCGATAGCGCCGTAGCGCATCAACCGCGGCGTCCGGTACGGACAAGCCGGAGGCCATGCTCAGGATCAGTTGTTCTTGCGAAAGTTGCTCGCGAACCAGTTCTTCGTACTCAATCTCGCCTAATCGGTTTTGGTTTAGGACCGACTGATAGATCAAGCGATTGAACGTGCCGGCATCATCCTGAAACGTTGGATTCGAGACGATGGCCTCTGCCACCGCGGCGTCCGGCGTGAAAAGGCCTAGCTCGCGAACTTCGCGCGTCACGATCGTTCGCGTGATCAGTCCATCAAGAGCGCGATTGACGATGCCAAAGGCACGGGCCTGCTCGGCATCGATCTGTCCGCCGGTTGCCGCGCGCAAGCTCTCCAGCGCCCGACCATACTCGTTTTGCAACGCCGAGGCCCGGATCGAGGTGCCGCCGACTTCCGCGACGGTCGGGTCCTGTTCACCGAGAAAGACATCCTCGATCCCCCAAACCGCGAAACTCAGTGCGAGTACGCCGATGAAGATCTTGACAATGAGTGATCCCGTCTGTTTGCGCATGGCGTCGAGCATGGGGTCTACTCCGGACGTTAAGTTATTGAAATAACGTGGACTAACCAGCTTTTGCGGGGCGCATCATAGAAGCGTGCCGGAGGCGCGGCAACCGGCAAGTGTGCCGGACGCGCGGGGTGCTAGGCGGGGTAACAGGCATGTGCTAAACCGCTGCGCGTTCGGCGCGACGATTGGGCGGGGATTTAAGACAGCATGACAGATACGCGGCGGCCATTTGTGGCCGGCAATTGGAAAATGAACGGCTTGCGCGCCGATGGTTTGGCGCTTGCCACGTCGGTCGCCGCGGCAACGCCGGAACAAGCGGATCAATGCGATGTCGCTATTTGTCCGCCGGCCACTCTATTGGCAACCGTCGGAGAGCGGTTGGCCGAGATCGGGGGCGCCGTAGCGCTCGGCGCGCAAGACTGTGCCGTTGCGGTCCACGGTGCCCATACCGGCGATATCAGCGCGGAAATGCTCGCCGATACCGGGTGTCGTTATGTCATCGTGGGCCATTCCGAGCGGCGGGTCGATCACGGCGAGACGAGCGCATTGGTGCATGACAAGGCACAAGCCGTGCTCCGCGCGGGCCTGATACCAATCGTCTGCCTGGGCGAGACGGAGGCCGAGCGCGACCAAGGCCGCGCGCTGGCCATTGTTGGCGAGCAACTGTCGGGCTCGCTGCCGAATGACGCCGGCTCCGCCCTCGTTGTGGCCTATGAACCGGTGTGGGCGATCGGCACGGGTCGCACGCCGACCGAGGATGAAATCGCCGAGGTGCATCGCCATATCCGGAACGAGATGGCCGGCGTTTCGGGGATCGATCCGGATGCGATCCGCGTTCTTTATGGTGGATCGGTTAAGCCAGCCAACGCGACGGCGATTGCCGCTATCGAAAATGTCGATGGCGCCTTAGTTGGCGGCGCGAGCCTCAAAGCCGAGGATTTTGGGGCGATTTGCCAAAGCTTCGCCGAGGCGGTATGAGGACGCGCGCGAGCGAGAGGAACCTTTGAATGACCGCAATATTTCTTGTGATTCACGTGATCTTGGCGGTCACGCTGGTGGTCCTGGTCCTCCTCCAGCGAAGCGATGGCGGTGCGCTCGGCGGGATCGGCGGCGGCGCCTCATTCGGCGGCATGATGAGTGGGCGGCAGTCCGCGAATTTTCTGACTCGCACGACGGCGGTGCTTGCAGCTTGCTTCATGGCGACCAGCCTCGTGTTGGCGATCCTCGCGAGCCATACCAGCGAGCCGACATCGATTCTCGACTCGGCGCCGACCGGCCAATCCGAATCACCGGGCTCGCTGGAAGAGGAACTCGACCTAGAACCCAGCGTTCCGCTCGCCGAATAGTGCGGGTGTGGCGCGGATTGCGCGGCCCGTGCGCGAATGTTTTGGCGCACCGAAGCTGACGCGGTAGGGTAGGCGTCCATGACGCGGTTCATTTTTGTCACCGGCGGCGTGGTCTCATCGCTTGGCAAGGGACTTTCCGCAGCGGCTCTGGGCGCGCTGTTGCAAGCGCGCGGCTACAAAGTCCGCCTGCGAAAGCTCGACCCCTATATCAATGTCGATCCGGGCACCATGAGCCCGTATCAACATGGCGAGGTCTACGTCACCGACGATGGCGCCGAAACTGATTTGGATCTTGGACATTATGAACGCTTCACCGGTGTCCCGGCGCGGCGCGGTGACAACGTAACCACGGGGCGCATTTATTCGAGCGTCATTTCCAAAGAGCGGCGCGGCGATTACCTCGGCGGCACGGTTCAAGTTATTCCGCACGTCACCGACGAGATTAAGAGTTTCATTTTGGCGGACACCGATGACGCGGATTTCGTGCTCTGTGAGATCGGCGGGACCGTTGGCGACATTGAAGGTCTGCCCTTTTTAGAAGCCATTCGCCAACTGGGTTGGGAACTGGGCCGCGACCGGGTGCTCTATATGCATCTGACGCTCGTGCCTTACATTCCCTCAGCCGGTGAATTGAAGACCAAGCCGACCCAGCATTCCGTGAAAGAACTGCGCAGTATTGGTATTCAGCCGGACATTTTGTTGTGCCGGAGCGATCGCGAATTGCCGCGCGGCGAGCGCCGAAAAATCGCCCTGTTCTGCAATGTGCGCGAAGAGGCGGTCATTCCGGCGATCGACGTGAAGGACATATATGAAGTGCCCATTCGCTACCACGAAGAAGGGCTCGACGTTCAGGTTCTCGATCGGTTTGGTTTGGATTTCTCGGTGGCGCCAGATCTGACACGCTGGCGTCAGATTGTGGAGCGAGGCACCGGCTCCGAGGGCGAAGTATCCATTGCCATTGTCGGCAAATATACCGGGCTACAGGACGCTTATAA
>JANQOH010000106.1 GCA_028289725.1 Alphaproteobacteria bacterium | reverse complement strand
GCGCGCTTCGGCCCGGACGTGGAATGGATCGAGAGCATCGACTATCGCGTCGATCCGGCGCGCGCCGACCGATTTTATCCGGCGATCCGCGCCTATTGGCCGGGTTTGGAAGACGGTGCGCTGCAACCAGGCTATGCCGGCATTCGCCCCAAAGTCGTCGCCCAGGGCGAGCCCGCCGGCGACTTCCTGGTTCACGGGCCCGAGACCCATGGCGTCGAAGGCTTGGTCAATTTGTTTGGAATTGAATCGCCTGGCCTGACCGCCTCGCTGGCGATCGCGGATTTAGTCGGCGAGAAACTCGACCTTTGAGCGCGCCAAGGCGGAGGCGGTCGGCAGGTCCGCCGTGAGCATCGGCGCGTCGCTATAGGGGCGCACCGGGCGACAAAAATCGGGATGGCGATTTAGATCGACCAGATCCGCGGCATCGACGTCGGGATTCCGAAGCAGTGGCAGGATGCGGCAATCACACTTCACGGCCGTGTCTACAACCACGTCGCCAAACGGTGCGACGTCCTCCATATCGATGACAGTGGCACCACAACAACGCATTAGTGCGTGCAGCATGGCCGGCAGTTCCTGGGTATGTGCGGCCCCGACATCGTAGTGAATGGTGATCCAGCCGGCGCGTCGCAACACGGCTCGGACATTTGCAATCCGCTCGTCGCTGCCGGGGATTCGCGCGGCCAACAACAAAGCAATCCGTGAGGTCACGCCGCTGACGCGCTCGCGCAGGATCGGACTGTGCAAAAGCAGATTGACGAACTGGCCGGCATCGAGATCGTCGATCGCAAGCGTCGGCTCTCCGGGTTGACTGATGATCAATTCGGATTGGGTCGCGCGATCGAGCTTCACGTCCCAAGCGGATACGCCGTAAATCGTGCAGTTCACGATCTCTCCGTCCGCGAGCGTCGCGAGATCCAGGCGCGCTTGCGACATGTCGTTGTCGTGCAAACGCGCCGCATGCAGATCCGCGTGGTAGAGATCCGCGTCCGTTAGGTTGGCCTCGGTAATCACGGTTTCCGACAGGTTCGCCCAACGCAAATCGGTGCGATACATCTGGGAGCCGGAAAGATCAGACCCCGTCATGTCGGCGCCATAGAAGCTTGCTCGCGTCAAATTGGCGCCCGTCAGACGGCTCCACCTGAGATCGGCTTCGACAAAGCGGGCCCGCAAAGCGGTGACGTCATCAAGCCGCGCCTCGCCAAGGTTGGCCTGACGAAAATCCGCGTCGGTCAGATTGGTCCGGGACAGATCCGCGCCCATGATCCGCGCGCCGCGCAGGCAAGCGCCGGTCAGGTTGGCATTTGATAGGTCGGCGCGACGAAGGTCGCAGCGGGTCAGGTCGGTCCCGCTGAGGTCGATTTGCTCGCTGCGATGGCGGCCGCGCCAGCCATTCCAGGCTTCGACGCCGTCGCGCAGCCGATTTAGCAACACCGTATCGCCCATTGGATCTGGACCGTCCCCTCGCACATAAGCCGGTCGTGGGACCGGCCTTCATCAAGAGGAATTTAGCTGGAAATACCGCGCCGACCAGCGACGGCCGTCACCCACGCCCGCCCGCGACGTTGAGAATCGAGCCGGTGCAATAGGCCGCCATGTCCGACATCATCCAGAGCACGGCCTCGGCGATCTCGTCGGCTTCACCAAAACGGCCCAAAGGGATGGTTTTTTCAATGCGCTCAATACGTTCCGGCGTGTTGATCTCGGTTTTCACCGGGCCCGGACGGATCGCGTTTACACGGATGCCCTGGCCGGCGACCTCAAGAGCCAAACCACGCGTGAAGCAGTCCACGGCGGCTTTCGAAGCACCATAATGCAACCATTCGAAAGCATTGGTGAGCTGCGCCGCAACCGATGATATGTTGATGATCGAGCCGCCCTGGCCGCCCTGGTCCGTGGCCATGCGCCGGATTGCCTCGCGCGCGCAGAGAAAATAGCCGATGACATTGGTACCGAAACAACGCTCCAAGCTCGCCGCATCGACATCTTGGACCAGGCAGGCCCGCGCCGTGGTCCCAGCGTTGTTGATCAGACCGGTCAGCGGCCCAAGCTGTTTGTCGACGGTCTCAAAAAGCCTTTCGACATCAGCCTCTTGTGATGTGTCAGCCTGCACCGCGATGGCTCGGCCGCCAGCCTTCTCAATGTCAGCGACCACCGCGTCGGCCTTGTCCGCGCTCGCTTGGTAATTGACGCAAACGTCGAACCCACGGGCCGCGGCCATGCGCGCGATCGCCGCCCCAATACCGCGGCTTGCCCCCGTGACAATCAAAACCCCACTCATCACCGTCGTCCCTGCAATGCGCCTAAGACGCTGGGTTATCCAAGAATGCCTGGACTTGCTCCATTAAATCCGCAGCTTTCTTTTCTAAGCTTATGAAGTGACTACCATCTTCGATAATCACGTAGGACTTTTCTGCGGCACCCAGCCGTTCGGTGAGCCCAACGGCGTCGGCATCGGTCGCGGTCGGGTCGTCGGCGCCCCGGATGACCAAAGTGGGTCGGGTGATTTCCGCAGCGTCAAAAATGGGCCGGCCCGAGAAGATCTCGAAGACGTCCACCAGGACGCCATTCGGCGCGCGCATGGCCGGCGGATCGAGCTGGCCACTATTCGGATCGCTGGCAATCAGCGCGTCGATCCACGCCGTCGCCACTGCCTCGTCACGCCAGGCGCTCTTGTCCTCGGGTACGATCTGCGCTTCCCAACGGCTTCGTATGCCGGCCGCGTCAACCGTCCGATAGGCCCCGATTGCCGGGTTGAAACGCCCTTCGTCGTTCGGGTCCGCTAACCGGAAGCGGCTGAGACGCTCGGGCAGATAAATCCCATAAACCGGCGCATAAAGAACCAGTCTGTCGACCACATTTTGGTGGCGCGTGGTAAACATGCCGGTGGTCACCGTGCCCCACGACCAACCCACCAGGCTCACTTTCGCCAAACCGGTCCGGCGCCGAATGAAGTCGACGGCGTCCATAATGTCGACGATCGCCCCCTCGGCGCGCATGACCGGCCCGTTGTCGGTGGCCGGGAACGCCATGGCCCGCGGCCGCGTCGAATTGCCATAGCCCCGCACGTCGAGCGCATAGGCGGCCCAACCACGCTCGGCGACATATTCCATCCAGTTGTAGCCATCGACCGGCAAATCGAACGATAAGCTTGGATAGGTTGCCCCGTGGACGAACAGGACGGCTTTCTCCGCCTCGGTCGGCGCGACGCCCGGCGCCAACTTCTCTTTGACATAGATGAGACTCGCCGGATCGTCGGAACTCGCCACGTAATGTTCGCCGGACTCGAAGGCGTGTGCCGGCAAACTGATAAGCAGTGCGGCGCCGGTCACGGCCGCCCAATGCGACGCGCGTCGAACAGCCTGGATCAAGATCATAACTTCCTCTCTGCAGCGCGATCGCGGGGGGCGACGCGGTTTGGCCGCAGTCTTATCGATGCGCCGTTCGCCTGTCCATGGCCGTGCGACCGGTTGGACGCGCTAAATATCGAGATCGCTGATGGCCGCGTTCAATGCGCGTTCAGCGGTCGCCAAAGCGTCCATGGCTTCATCGACGGCCACCCCCAAGCCGTCCAACGCGTCCTCTTGTTGGGTCATTTTGCCGAGATAGCGTTGATGAAGGTCCGAGTCGCGCGGCACGCTCTGCAAATTGTCGCGTAATCGTTCTTGGTCGAGGTAGATCTCTTGACGCGACGCTTCAAGGCGATCGATCTCGGTCCGCTGACGATCCACCGCCGCGCGCAACTGGGCGAGGCGCGCGAACGCATCGCGCAAGGGGGCGTCAAGATCACGCGACTCGGCGAATGCAATCAGCCGACGATACGGCAGGTCGATCAAGGAGATGCGTTCGACAACCGGCTGTTCGAGCGTCACCTCGAACGATCGCGGTTCACCCGCCTGGATAGACACGGGAATACGCAGCGCGGTTTCGGTCATCTCGACATCGTCAGAATCAGGCGCGACAAGCTCCCAGCCGGCGCGGCGGGGATGTTCGAGAATGACGCGCCGGTCCTCACCGCCGGACGGATTCAATCGATAGGTCGTGGTTTCGCGCTGCCGAACGCGAAGCCGCAAAACGCCTTCGCTAATCGAACCGCTCGCGACCGTGCGTTCACTGTCAGTCTCGCGATCAACGATCATCTTTTGGTCGAGCGCGAAGCTAAGCAGTCGTGCATCGCCGGCGGGCAACGGCGCGAGTTGCGCATCACCCACGTAGGTCACACCCTGGCCCTGTTCGTACAACGTCAAGACGCCGGGCGGCAGTCCGCTTCCTGTGTCGTTGGTAAGACGGACCGCCGCCAAAGGATGCCGGGCGTGGGTGTTCGGCTGGTACAGTGCGACCGCCTGCGCCGGTACCGCACCATCGATAATTGGGACCAAAAGAGATTGTCCGGACTCCGCGCTCACCGGCGCGGCCAATCGGAAAACGACTTGTGTGGCGGCATCCTCGCTGACCGCGGCCATGGCACCCGAAGCCATGGTCTTCGGTGCAGGCGGCGCGGCCGCCTGGAGCACCGGCGCCTCGGCCGCCATGTCCATGGCTTGCGCCATTTCGGTCATCGCGCCCGCCATTTCGCCGCGCCGCATGCTGGCTTGCCCGTCTCCCGGCGCTCTGGCGACATCCATCTCTAACCCCACCGCGCCCGTGTCCGCCGGCGGCAATATCCGACCGAGGACTTCGACCGGGACCTCGGGCCGATTCACGTAATAGGCGGTGTACAACGCTTGGCGAAACGTCACCGGATTGCCGGACGCGAGGGTGAGTTCAACGTCTTTCCAGTCCTGGCCGCTCATGTTTTCGATGACGGCCCATCCCTGCAAGACGCCCTGGTCGGCGGTCGGATCTAGGCTCAATCGATAACTTGCTTTCCACAGCGGTGCCCCAACCACATAACCGACACGAACGGTTCGAACGCCATCGCCCGGCGCTTCAATAACCAGCGTCCGACGGTCGCGCACGCGGTGTCGTGCGATCGCGACAAGCGCGCCATCCACCTGGCCACGCAAGACGGAATCGGCAAAGCGCACCGCATCCGCTTCCTCAAGCACAAATTGTTGGACGCCCAATGCGGTTAACACGCTGACCCGATGGCGCGTAACGGTACCGCCATTGTTCGGCAAGACGACCGTTTCCGGTTCGACGCCGATCAAGCTTCCGGCCAAATCACGGCTGCCGGAGACCGCGATTTCCGCGCCGCGCAGGGCGTTCAGAAGTCGCACAGGGGACGTCACCGCGTCGGGGCCGAACGGCAAGTCTCGAAAGGCCTGGGCAAGCGGTTCCCGGCCCGGCAAGCGGATCGCGCCGACGCCGCCGGCATCGTCGAAGACCACGACGCTTTTGAGCACGTCATCGACTTGATCGAGACGGACATCGAGCGACAACACCGCATCGCCTTCGACTTCGGCCTCATATTCGAAGTAACCGACCCCGCCGGTCGAAAGCAGAACGCGTTTTAGGGTCAGACCGTCGCTCTGCGCGGTGGCCGGCGCCGCCAATACAGCGAGACTGAGTACGACGAAGATACTGAAAACGTGGGAATGAATGCGTGTGCGACGAATCATAATTGAGCCTCAAACAAAGGATCCCAGTGCGCCATAGCGGCGTCTTTCAGCCGGCGTGAGAATGCCGCCGTTCTGTGGCGGAAGTTTGACGACAGCCGAAATATGTCCGCGCCACCACGACAGCTCAATTGCCGCGCGCCAGAGCGTCGATCACCGCGTCCGCGACGGCTTCCGTCGTCGCGGCACCGCCGAGATCCGGCGTCAGGATTTCGGCCTCGCGCGCGACGCGTTCGATCGCGGCATTGAGACGCGCCGCCGACCCACCCTCACCCAAATGCTCGAACATCATTGCACCACTGGCCACGGCCGCAAGCGGGTTGGCAATGCCCTGACCGACAATGTCCGGCGCCGACCCATGGACCGGTTCGAACATGGACGGACCGCGGCGTTCCGGATCCAAATTGGCGCTCGCCGCCATGCCCAGGCTACCGCTCAGCGCACCCGCCAAATCGGATAAAATGTCGGCGTGCAAATTGGTTGCGACCATGACATCCAAACTCGCCGGCTTCAGCACCATTTGCGCGGCGCAGGCATCGACCAAAACACGGTTGGTTTGGACATCGGGAAAATCGGCGGCAACTTCGTCGAAGATCTCGTCCCACATCACCATGCCATGCCGCTGGGCGTTGGATTTCGTCACGCAGGTCAGCAGCTTGCGCGGCCTTTTTTGCGCGACCTCGAAGGCATAGCGATGAATGCGTTCGACGCCTTTGCGGGTGAACAGCGTGGTCTCAATCCCGGTCTCATAAGGTGTCCCACGATGGCTTCGCCCGCCAACCCCGGCATGTTCCCCTTCACTGTTCTCGCGGATCACGATCCAATCGACACCCTCGCC
>JANQOH010000088.1 GCA_028289725.1 Alphaproteobacteria bacterium | reverse complement strand
TGCCCAGAAGGGCGGCCGCGAAGCGCGGATTGGCGGTCGCCGAATTGGCAAAGCTCGTGCCGAGTTCTGCGTAGACGTTGGTAACGCCATGCTCAGAGGAGACCTTCGCGAGATCGGTCGCCCATTCGATATTGCCCGTCGCCTCAAAATCCGCGAGCGATTGCTCGGGCAATTCGAGGAACGGACGCAGGCAACCGTGATACACGACAAAGTTCATCTGCGGCCAATCCTTTGCCGCCTTCGGAATGTCCCACGGCGTTTGATACTGCCAAACATCCTTCCAGCTTTCCTGATAGTCCGCCGGCATGAGGCCCTTGTGGATCGCGATGGTGTTAATGCCAGCCGCGACGGCCTTTTCGTAGAACGGATACATCAGTTCTTCGTCATCGAGCCGCCACGGATATTTGGTCGCGGCCGAAAGCGGATCGCCAATCGTATAGGACTTCCACGCGTCCGGCGGCAGCTCTTCGAGCGCCCGATCGACCTCGTCCATCCAGCCGTCTTGGCCCGGCGTGATCACGAAGTGACCCAGCATACGCCGCGAACCCGCGACGTTGTTGATCATGTCCACCGCTTCCTTGATCTGGTCGTTGGGCAGCAGCCACCACGACGGATCGTCAAACGGCGCGCCGCTCAACAACGCGACTTTGGTGTCGCTGTTGCCAAAGATCTGGCGGACATAGTTTTCGAACTTGTAGTAGGCGAGCGACAGCTGCGACGCATCGAGCGCCGGGTTCCAGTGCTCGGACGCAAACACGCCGAGACCGAGCAGACCCTCTTGATTGAAGTCGTCGTGAACAAAATGCGTCTGATCGTCGAGAATGAACTGGTGCGACAGCGCATCGCTGCGTTCCGCCATCATCTGAGCGTCGGCGGCTTCCGCTTCACTGACCTGGAAGACATCGCCGTAAACTTCGTTCATCGCGACGAACGCGGCCGCCATGCCGCAGCTCGTCTGCAAGAACGTCCGGCGATCCATGCCTTGCTTGGCGCCATGAATGTCGGCGAGCTCCTTCATCCGCTCCTCAACCTTTTTCTGGTTGGGGGTTTGCGGCAGCGGGTTGAATTCGCCATTTGATACAATCTGCGTGGGAACCGCCGAGGCAAATCCTTCTTGCGCGGATTCGAGCTCGTTAAGTTCCCGTTCGCTTAGATACATTCCCATCTTTGCTTCCTCCCGGTTGGACCTGGCAGTGTGCGAGCTATCGCACGATCATGGCTCCACTTCTCGAACGAATATCACGTTCCACCGCTTATCGCGGCCTATCATTCATGTGCCGTACCTCGGCAAATCGGCCTGCGGCCGCACAATTTTCCCTAGGATTCTGAGGCCACTGCTAGATTTTCACCGAAAACTATACTCCGAGCCACAACGCTCGTACAGCATCAGCATTGCATTTTCAGTCGTCACACATGCTGCGTATAGCTTGCCATTGGGTCTCCGTAAGGCCCGACACGCCGCCGCTGCCCGATTCCGCGGCCCGGGCGGCCCGCGCCGCCGACGGCGGATGTGTCGATAAAATGTCGGGCATTATCGACCCAAAGCTGCTTTCTTCCTGCGACTCCTTGTTCTGATCGATCGGCGCGTCATCGAGGCGCTGGAAGAACGTCGCCAAGCCATCGGTGCGCAGGCCCGCCGCCGATAGCATTTCGATGGCCAATTGATCGGCGGCCGCTTCCACTTCGCGGCTATACGAAAGCTGCAGAAGAAACTGCGCGGCCAGTCCAAGACCTTCCGTGATACCGCTCGCGTCCCCGATCAACACGCGCGAAACGGCGTCTTGCGCAACCTGGTGAACCAGTCCGCGCTCTGCGTCGCGGGTCGCGGCATGCGCGAGTTCGTGCGCGACGACGCCGACAAGCTCCGCCGGATCCTCTGAAAATTCGATTAGTCCACGAAGTATCGCGATATGCCCGCCGGGCGCGGCAAACGCGTTCACCATCTCGCCGTCGATCACGTGAATAGTGACATTTGGCGGATCTTCCAATGATGCGCTGAGTTGCAGAACCAGACCATTCAGCGCCTCAAGCGCGGTGGGGTCCTCGCATGTTGCCGTTTCATCGTCCGAGAGCATCCAGGCAATTTGCTCGACCGCACTCCGCCCGATTGCCTCGAACCATCGGTCTGGCAGCGCGTTGGCGATCGGTCCCGTGAGATGCGGCATGGCAAAATAGGCGCCCACCAGTGAGCCGAGCGCGGCAAAGGTGATCGCCAGTAAGCGGGCGCTTGGTCGGCGGTGTGGTGGAATTGCCTTGAGCAATTTTGGGGCCCGCGTCGACAGCCGCGCGATGGAGTCGCCGCCATCGATGGTTAAACGCGCGTCGGCATGCGATGTCCGGGCAAAGCGCGCGCCACGCGGCCCGAAATCATCGAGGATGACGACGTCTTCAAACGGCCAATTGATGGTGCCACGACTAGCGCCCGGCGCGGAGGGCGAGATACTCAAATGGCTGGCGTGAACCTCGACCGTGACGGGCCAAGCGATAGCACGATGGCCATCCGCGTACCGGCCGGTGATAGCATGGTCCATGTCAGATCCCGCCGACATCAAAGGCATCGGCCAAACCCTCGCCCGTTTCCGGCGGGCGACGTGAGCTTTGTCCAACAGAGCTCATGTCCAATCTGCCATGGACCGCCAGCCGTGGCGCGAAGAATTTTGCGCGCCGATGCATGATCCAAGGAATTGCCAGCCCCAGCGTCAGAATCAGCAAAGCCATGTTGGCCATGGCGAACTTGGCCAATGACCAGCCGTCCAGCGAAAGGACGAAGTGCAAGTTTTCCAAACGTGTGCGACCCGCAAAGAGACGGTATTTGGCCGCGTTATACCATTGCCAGGCGGCAAGGCTCACGAAGCTGCTGGCAATGACTCCAATCACCACTACGGCAGCGAGCCATGGCGAGAGCTCGTCATTATCGTCGGTCATGGCAACAGGCCTCAAGGTCTCCATGGACTCTAGAAAATCGAGCCCCTGGAATGCGGCCACGATGCCGCCCGCGACCATCAGGAATAGAAACGGCAAAATGACGCTTGCCGTCCACGCAAGGAGAAAACTGGGATAAAGGCCGGCGGCCGACCCCTCAAATGTGAATGGTCGGTCACCAAGCCAGGTATGACGCATCTTGTAGCGATGCAGCCAAACCTGGCCCCACGGCCACGCCCATCCAACGCTGAAAATGGCAGCCAGGTACGCGGCGACAAACATCAGTCCATAGCGCAACGCTGAACCTGATTGCCCCGCCCGAATGCCGCGCCATCGCGTGCGTGTCAGTCGGTAATAGCGCGCCCGGTAAATCGCGATCCCAATCAAAAAAAGAATGAGGAAGGGTTGGCTGACTTCAACCACCCAAGCCCAGTTCGGTGCGAACCCTTCCAACAACAAGCTCGATGAGCCGAGAAACAGAAACAGCGGCAGCAAAATTGGGAACAGAACAATCAAGAACCCAAGCAACAGCTCATTGCCGGTTCCGGCATACTCCAACCGGTCCTGGTTGACCGTCGCGTGCCCCCAGAAATACCGCCGCAAACGGGTCTTCGCCCAAAACCGGTACAAACCGAGCGTGAGGATTGTCAGCACGAGATTGACGAAGACAATTACATAAAGACGCCAGAGATCGCCGTCATAGACAACCGCGCGACGCGGCTGCTCCAGTGGTGGGGGCGGCGGAGGCGGCGCGCTCGGTGGCGAAGGCGGCCTAGCGTCGCCACCCGTTTTGGGGATCATCGATGCCATGCGCCGTTACGTTCCTTTGCGTGGGCTTGGAGCGGACGATCCGGCGCGTTCACTTCCCCGTGTTCTGGGGCCCTGAAGACATGACCGACGAAAAGTCTGGCGTTAGGCTTTCCTCATGAAACCCGGTCGTCCCCTCATCGTGCTCGCCGTCTTCCTGGCGCTCACGAGTCCGTCCACCGCCAACGAGTCCCTTGAGAACATTCGTTTGGATGGCGAGACCGTCAAGGCGATCTACGCCCTCGACCAAATTGATGGGCCGCCGCTGCCCGACACGCTCGCCGGCCAAGTGGTCCTGGTGACGTTTTTTGCCAGTTGGTGCCCGCCGTGCCACGTGGAGTTCCGCCAGCTTGAGATGATCCACGCCGCCTACGCCGATCAAGGCGTGACCGTGATCGCGTTCAATATCTTCGAGTCGACAGGGCGATTTGCCGATGACGGCGCGCGCTTGGGCCGATTTCTAGACCGCTACGAGCCCGAATACCCCATCCTTGTCGCAAACAAGAAAATCCAGAAATTGTTCGGCGACGTGCGGCGCATCCCGACCGTGACGGTATTCGGCCGGGATGGCGTGCCGCGCTTGCACTTCATTCACGAACGCGACGCCGAGCAGACCAATCCGGAACTCGAGGAACTGCACGCGGCCGTCCGCGACGCGCTCTAACGTCCGGTTATTCCGCGGCCTCGGCGTTCTGGGCCATCAGAGCCAGCGCCACGTCAAGGTCCGGCTTGTTCTTGGCGAGCCCCCGTTTCAAGAAACTCTCGCGCATTGCCAGGCCATTGCCGCCATGCGCCACCATTTGTTCGGGCGGCGTCGGATTTGTCACCCCTGGCCAGTGACCGGGCTGCGCCGCCGCTCCTTCTTCGACGATGGGTAGCGGATCATCGTCTTCGACGGCCTGATCGGCGGTTTGTTCCATGCAGGCCCAGGTCGCCTCAAGCGGCAGATTGTTGACCGGATCGAAGAAATAGATCGACCACATCGTGCCGTGATCGACGGCGCCGGTAACTTCGATGTCGGCCGCCTCAAGCCGATCCTTCAGGGCAAACAAATCCTGCCGCGATGGCACCGTGAGCGACACGTGATCGAAGCCGATCGGCTTGTCCGTCGGCGAGCCGTGAAATTTGTCGTACGCCATCGGTTTCGCAATGTCGTACTCGAAAAACGCGACGGCGCCATCGCCGCATTTGAAGAAATAGTGGCGAAAGCCATCGTGGCCGATGCCCGAAAACAGTTCCATTTGCAGGAGGTCTCGGTAGAACCGAATGGTCTTCTCAATGTCGTTGGTAATGAAAGCCAAGTGGTTCATGCCCGTGAAAATCATGGCAGCACCTTCTTCCGGAGATTGGGGTTGTTGGCGGGATGGTACCCGGGTTTTGGCCGAATGACCACTCGCGCGCTCTAGCGAACGGTCGGCGCGGCACCTAACATGCCGGCCACTCGTAATATGTGGACGCGACCCCATGACAGACCCGAAACTTCACGATCTCGCGGAGATCATCGACGACTTGGAAGCCCATGGACGGTTGATCCGCGTCCATTCGGAAGTTGATCCCCGGCACGACTTGGCGGCGATTGCCGCAAGCCGCGAGTCTGGTCCGCATGCGGTCTTGTTCGAGAACGTTAAGGGACAGGCGGACCCGGTTTTCACCGGCCTTTATTGGTCACGTGATCTTCTGGCGACCCTGCTACGCCGCGAAGAGAAGACACTGCCGCAATATGTCGCGGGATGCATTGAAGCTTGGCAGCGCCGTCCGGTCGATCCCGTCATTGTGAAATCCGGGCCGGTCCTGGAAAAGCGCCAAAAGCGGGTCGATCTCAACAAACTGCCGATCCCAATCCATGCGCTGGAAGACGGCGGGCGCTACTTCGACGCCGGCGTCGTAATCGCAAAGGATCCGGAAACCGGCATCCGCAATGCCTCGATCCAGCGCTTCATGGTCAAGAACCGAAACACGTTGACGGTCAACATCGATGCCGGCCGGCACCTGGAACTCTACCTTGAGAAGGCGGCCAAGCGCGGTGAAACCTTGCCCCTCACACTCAATGTCGGCGTCGGACCCGGATTGCACTTTGCGGCTGCCACGCCGTCGGAAGCCGCGCCGCCGGATACCGATGAACTCGGTATCGCGAGCGAATTTCACGGTGCCCCGCTCGAACTCGTCGCGGGAACAAAGTCCGATGTCGAGATGATTTCGCATGCAATGTATGTCTTGGAATGCGAAATCGTGCCGGGTGAAGTAGCGCCCGAAGGACCGTTCGCCGAAGTGACCGGTTACTACGCACTGCGTGAAAAACGTCCGGTCGTGCACGTCAAAGCCATACACCACCGCGAGAACCCGATCTTTCAAACCATCATTTCCGGCGCCGAAGTGTTCAATTCGGTCGGTCTGCTCGGCGAAGCCAATGTCCTCAATCTCTTACAGCGTCAGGTGCCTGGCGCGCGCGATGTTTACTTTAGCCACGGCGGCTGCGGCTTCTATCACGCGATCGTCCAGCTCAGCCAAAAGCGCGCAGGCTGGGGAAAGCAGGCGATCATGGCCGCGTTCGCCGCCTTCCCGCCGCTCAAGATGGTCACAGTCGTGGACGACGATGTCGATATCCGCAATCCGACGGATGTCGAATGGGCGATGGCCACCCGACTCGACCCAGCCAACGGCATCATGGTGATCGACAAAGTTTTCGGCCACGGGCTGAACCCAAGCTTCCCCGACTATGTCGGCTCGAAAGTCGGATTCGATGCGACGCGTCGTTACCCGTTCGAGCGCGTACATCATCGGGCGGCGCTAAAATCGGTAACTTTGGACGGGGTCGACCTCACGGTGCCGCCGATCGTCGAAGCAGAAGTAAAGAAGACGACCCGGCGCAAAACGGCGAAAACAAAGCGTCGAGGATCAAGCCGCCGCGCAACTGGCGGCAGCGCTATGTGATCTCAAAAGAAAATCATCGGCGCGCCGATTATCAGGCCGCCGAGGGTCTTATCGCGCAACCCTGCGAAATGGCGCGCTGTCGACCGGCGGCGACATATAGGTGTCACCCATCCACTCCGCGTCATCTGGCCAAACATTGGAGACCGCTTGCCGATTGATCATCACGAACCGCCCATCGGACAGCTGAAACGGCAAGAAGGTTCCCTTATTGTTGAGCAGGTCAAGAACCCGCTCCTGCCCGCCAAGAAACACGAAGCCGTCGAGGACCGCACCGTCGGTCGTTTGCAACTCGACGCGGATCTTCGTCTTCGTTCGTATCACGTCACTTGGTCGATGCATCTCCCACCCAATCACTTTTTCTTCTTTGTTTGCATCAATCCTATCACAACAAAAACGAAATACAGCCAGATATTAACTTAGAAAAACCTCAAATATTATTGCGTAATCGAACCATTTTATTCAGTTCGCGTTCGTATTTATTCAATTTATTGCTAGAGATCGCGGCCTCCAAAGCGCAGCAACGTTGGCAACGGCTTTCGACCACTTATGGCGAGTTCAGGTGAACAATTCGGTGATTTGATCTCGTTCAATTCCCTGCCCGATGAAAACGAGGTAGTGCCGGTCCCGATCGTCCGTTGGCTCTACTTCAAGCCGACCCGAAGAGAACTGGACAAGGTGACTTCGGCCATCGATTTCGAGAAAACCCTTGGCGCGCCAAAGCGTGCCGCAAATCCCAGCGAACGCGGGCTGCAATCGACCAAGTTTCCATGATGAAGGTGTTTCAATTACAAACGATGTCATATTGACATGATTATGAATTCTGATCTCTGAATTGGCGGGCGGAAAATTACCGCTTGCCCCTTCCAAAACTTCATCAATATCGATGTCGCATCGTTCCGCGAGTTCAATCCGTGCACTTGGATTGAGGCGCGCAATTGATGCCTGCACCTCTTCGGCTTGGTCGGCGTCGACGGTATCGATCTTATTGACGATAACGCGGTCCGCCCGAACAACTTGCTCTTCGTAGAACGATCCCAAGGCGGAGAGCATGAGAGGAAACCGTCCCGCGTCGACCAAGGTGACGATCGGCCCGAGGTCGATCCGATCCGCAATTGCCGGATCGGATAGCGCCGCGATGATCTCATCGGGCTGCGCGACACCGCTTGCCTCTATGACCAGGCGATCCGGAGCAATCGAGTCTTGCAGTTCGGCGATCGCATCGATCATGGGCCCTTTGAGCGAGCAACAGATACAGCCGGACGCCAGCTCCACCGTGTCCAGGGAACGGCCCGCCAAAATTTCGCCGTCGACGCCGACGTCGCCAAATTCATTGACGATCACCGCGGTCCGCTCGGCCTCGGATCCGTGTTTTAGAATCTTGCGTAAAAGCGTGGTCTTTCCGGCGCCCAGAAACCCTAGAAGCAAAGTGACCTGCATTGGCCGGCCCCGTACCTACGCCGCCGGCGCGAGCGGCTCGAGCATCTTCTTACGCCAAGCCTTAATGTACGCCTTGCAGTGCTTGTCGCGGCCCATCAGAACGTCCTCCGCCAACTGGTAGGATGCCGACGCGCGGTCGACTTTGAATACCTCGTCCGGACGGCTTTGCACGGGATCGACGATGCCGCTATCCGCCCCTGCCTCGACCGCCAGGATCAAGAACACGTCGTTGATGATCTTGCGCGCCGGTATGCCGAACGAGACATTGCTCATGCCGCCGGTGATATGGATCTCCGGGCCATACTTCTCACGAATGGCGCGGATCGCGTCGAGGCTGTGTTGGCCAAAAGCGCCATCGACCGAAATCGGAAAAATCAACGGGTCGACATACAGATCCCCGGCGGGGATACCCTTTTCCATCGCCAGATCGACCATCCGCGACGCGTTCTCGACGCGCGGGCCATCGCTGTCAGGCATGCCTGACTCGCCGGCCGCCGTGACGACGACGCGGGCGTTGTGTCGGACCGCCAGATCCAAGGCGTCAATGCGCTCAAGCGATGCGGAGTTAAGCATCGGCGCCGCGCGGTCCTTGTCGCAGGCCTCGAGGCCCACTTCTATGACCTCTATGTTGGACGAGTCGACCGAGACCGGCAGGTCCGTCATTGATTGGACGGTCTTGACGAGCCACGCCATCGCCGCCTTTTGATCCTCGAGTTTGATCGAGATTTCATCGACGTTGACGTCAAGAAACGCGGCGCCGGCTAGTTCCTGGTTGTGCACAAGCTGGCGGATGTAGGCCATTCCGTCTTCGGCGCCCGCCCCCTCGCCCTTCATGGCGCCCTGAACCGCGATCTTGACGTGTTTGATGCGCCCTTCTTCGTAATCTTGGCCGCGTTTGGCATCTTCGGGAATCGTCAGCAATTTCGGTTCGCCGTCGACCGTGTTGTATGTGACGCCCTCGCGGTCGCCGTCGGCGAGAAATCGCTTTCCGCGCTTCAGCAGGACCCGGGTGGTGTGGACGTTTTCACCAATGATGATGAAATCAACGTCGGTTCCGCTCAATTTCATGACGCCCTCCGCTTGCGTCGCGCAGATCGATTGCGTTTCGTCGCGCCGTCTTCCAAGGCGGCCGGCATCGGCTTGAACTGACACCCCTCGACGAACAAGTCGAAAAAATCGGGCGTCGTTTCAAGTTCGATATGCTGAATGTCTTTCACGATCTCTTGGAGCGCGTCGCGCTTATCGCGTGACAAGAGAATGGTGCGCGCCCCGTCGAGAGCGGCGTTGCCGACTTTGGCAATCCGATCTTCTGGAACTGGCGCCAGCAGACCGATGTCTATGGCATTGCGGGCCGCGATGTAGTTCGCAAACCCGCCCGCCAGATAAAGGGTGTCGATATCGGCCGCATTGACGCCGGCCGTGCGAAGCACAATGAACTGACCGCAATAGTTGGCCGCCTTGGCTTGCGCCAGATTGCTCGCATCTTCTTTTGAGAAGGTGATGCCGCGATCAGGAACGAGCGCAATCTCGAACCGCTTGCGATCGTCGGCAAATACGCCCTTGGCGGTCAGGCGCTCGTGGCGCCGCAACTCAGCAAGCAGATCGATCAGACCGGAGCCGCACAATCCCTCAGCCGGCGCGTCGCCGATCGTGTGATAGTCAATGCCGTCGTCAGTCAGCGTGAGCGACTCGATTGCGCCGTCATAGGCGGGCATGCCGAATTTGACCAAGCCGCCTTCGAACGCGGGACCGGCCGGGCAAGACGCGGCATACATCTGGCCGTCGTGCCGCAGCACCACCTCGGTGTTGGTGCCCATATCGACCAACATGACCGTCTTGTCCGTATCCGCGAAATCGAGGGCCGCGAGACACGCCGCGGTGTCCGCCCCGACATGGCTGGCAATCAGCGGCAAACTATAGAGCCGCGCTTGGCGATTAGCCCGCAAACCGACATCCCAGGCGCGTTCCAAGAGCGCGGTGTTCCGGCGATTGCCCGACAGAAAATCGTTCTCGATGAGCGATTTGTACGGCTTCTGGCCGATCGACTGCACGTCGAGCCCGAACAGAATGTCGCGCATCGTCGAGTTGCCGGCGACGACGATCTCGTAAATCGTCTGGCGCGGAAATTCGAGCCGTCGCGCCATTTCCCGGATTTCTTGATTGATCACGCCGACCACGGCTTGCTGCAGTTCGTCGCCGGACGTCTCCAGTCCATCGTACGAAATCCGGTTCATGACATCGCTGCCGCCGAACCGCTGCGGATTCTCGAAACTGCCGGTGGCGATGCTCTCTCCGGTCTCGAGATCGATCAGTTCCATCACCACTGTGGTGGTCCCGAGATCAATGGCGAGGCCGCGTATCCCGCCCCGATCGCGGTCGATCGGTTCACCGTCATAGAAAACCTGACTATCACGCCGTTCGACCAGCGGCGCCAGGCCCATCTCTGGCGTTTCGCGCCCGGTGGTCAGAATCCGCGGTCGCCGCCGCAAAGGGACAAAATCGATATCCACATCGTCACGCGCGATCGCCGCTTGGCATGCCAACCGATAGTCGCCGCGCAAAAATGACTCGGCGTCGGTTCGGGGAGCCAACGCTTCGGCTCCTTGTCGAATTTCAACGACGCATTCGTGGCAATTGCCCATGCGCTGGCACGAGGTCGCGACCTCGACCTCAAGCTCGTCGGCAAAGTCGAATATGGTCATGCCGAACTGCGACGGGTGGGTTTCCCCGTCGTGGCTGATCAGGCCGCGTGCCGGCGCCTCCGCACCCTCATCGTCGGCGCGGCGTGACACGGCCTCCTCCTTGATCGCGGCGATTTTGCGTTTCGCGCGGTCGCGGCTCTTCGGCTGCGATTCCCAGGCACTGCGGTAGTCGAACTGCCCGTCATGACCGCAAGTTTGACCGTCTTCGCCGTCCACTTGATTGCGGCAGATAAATTCCGCAGTGCAGAGGTCATGCCGGTCGCGATAGGGACAGCGAAACAACGAAACGGCCTCGGCATGGCTGACCATGTCCGAGAACATCTCGGTCATCCGGTCGAGCCGTTTTTGATATTCCGCCGGATCGATCTTTTTGTCGGATTTTGACATGCCTAATGGTGCCGCGATGCCTCGTTCAAGCCCGCGCTTCCGCAGCCATATCCTTGGCCAGCGCGACGCAGGCGAGCGCGTCCTTGCCGTACCCATCGGCGCCCATGTCGTCGGCAAATTCCTGCGTCACCGGCGCGCCGCCGACAAGGATCTTCACGTCCTCACGAAGGTCCGCGTCGATAAACGCTTCGATCGTCTTCCCCATGTTGGGCATGGTCGTGGTGAGCAGCGCCGACATGCCGAGGATCGGCGCACCATGCTCCTCGACGGCATCGATAAATTCGTCCTCTGACGTATCGACACCCAAATCAACCACCACGAAGCCCGCGCCGCGCAGCATCATGATGCACAGGTTCTTGCCGATGTCATGCAGATCGCCCTTGACCGTCCCCATGATCACGGTGCCGATCGGCTCGACGCCGGATGCCGAGAGGATCGGCTCGATATGCGCCATGCCCGCCTTCATGGCGCGGGCGCACGACAAGACTTCCGGCACGAAGATAAAGGCCTCACGGAACTTAATGCCGACAATGCCCATACCCGCGATCAGGCCATCGTCCATGACTTCCAACGCATCGATATCTTCGGCTAGAGCCTTCCTGGTCAGCTCATCGACCTCGTCGTCATCGCCTTCGATAATGGCCGCCGCGATGTCCTGCATCAGCGGTCTCGCGCGCGCGAACAACTCGACGCTGCGCTCGATCTCTTCGGGGCGCTCGACATATTCCTCGATCTCTTCTCGGATCGTCTCGTTGGCGATGTCGGAAAGTTCAGCCATTTCGGTCGGACCTGAGGTTGCTTAGTGGACGGTCGGATGCGCGGCATGCCACTCGCGCACCGTTTTGGGAATTTCGAGCAAGTTTTCGATCGAGGTCTGCAGCGGGATTGCACATTCCGGCCCGATCATCTGCACGCCCGCCTCCAAATTGCGGATCACCTCTTCGCGGACATCTGCCGGACCCTTGGCGAACAAAGTTTCCGGATTGTTGATATTGCCGACCAATGCGATGTCGCCGTGGACCGCCTCCATCGATTCCTCCGGCTTGTTTTTTGAGTCGTAGTGGAAAGCTGCCATGCCGGTCTCGGCGATAAAACCCATACGGTCGACCGTGCGGCCGCAAATGTGGAGGATCAGCGGAATCGGAATACGCTCAACCATCTCGGCATGAAGATCTTTGAGGTAGCGCTCGTAATACTCGCCGCTTACCAGATCTCCGGTGGCGTGGTCTGGCAATGTCAGCGCATCGGCCCCGGCCTCGATCTGCGCCAATCCAAACTGAACCGTCGCTTCCTTCAGTTTGTCGAGGACCGCTTTGGTCTTCTCCGGATCATCGAGCGACATCAGGAGGAAGGGTTCGACGCCAAGGACGTGATAGGCCAGAGACCATGGCCCCATAGTCTTGCCGATAATCGCGACCTCGTCGCCAAACTCCTTGCGCAAGATGCTTATCGCGTCGGTGACACATTTGGCATCCGGCCGGTCGACGAGATCATTCGGAATGATGATGTCTTCCGGGCCATTCCAAATGGGCTCGCGCATTTTGACCGTTGGCCAGTTGTCCTTTTGCTCCCACTGCATCTTGCAGCCAAGCGCCGCCGATTCTTGAATGATCGAGAACACCGGCATGATCGAGTCAAAGCCCAGTTCGGTGTAGCTGGTCGCGGCGAGGCGCGCCATCAGCTCCGGCTCGCGGTTGGCGTTCGGAAAATTGGCGTCGACGAGATCCATCAGCTCGACGGTGGCGACTGAGGTCGGATTACATACCGGCGTGCGATCCACCGGTTCCCGGCGCAAGGCCGCCAGCACCCGTTCCCGGCTCGTCATCGGCGCGACTGTTTGTGCGGTCATCGTTCCAAGCCTCCCTGGCTGTCGGTCATTCTGATTGTGCGCTCGGTGCGGACAATACGCCGCGCGACGCTTGGTCTTCCTGTTCGCGCATCGCCGCGCGGACATTCAGCGCACGGCCAAGCAGCAGCCCCACCATCGCGTCATGGGCGTGGCCGCAAGCGAAACGCACTTGGTCGTCGGCCACCAATTCCATCTCAGCAAGTTTAACCAGGCCCTTGGCGATGGCGCCGACACGCCGGTCGCGGCCGTCCTCGGGCCCGTCGGCGGTCAAGCGATACGTTCCGGCGCCGTCGCTGGTTACCGTAACCGTCCGGTCTGATTTCTTGTCGAAAATGCTGAGCGGTTTAGCGTCGAGGGTACTGCCCGTCGCCAACTTACAGGACTCGAGAAAAATTCTGCGGCAGCCCAGCGCGTGTTCCGCACCGCACGGAAACCGCAGGCCGCCATGGCCATTCGCCGTACGCTCAAGCCCGCCCAGCGTCATCATCGCTTTGGACAAGAAGGCAACCCGATCCGCCGCGCCGTCGAGCCGGCTGTAGGTGTGGACAACGAAATTATGGGCCCCGCCCTCCGCCTGTTCGTACAGGCCAATGCTGATGTCATGGAAGTGCTTATCCATCGACACCAGTTCGATGCGCCGTCCGAGGTCCTCGATATGCGCGACCATCATGCGCTCCCGGCTTGACAGCTCGGACCCTCAGGGTCCATCCTGGATACAACTGGCATACCAGTAATAATCATGCCTTATGCTAGCGGCATTGTCGATTCGATAATATGCGGCGGACGGTGGCCGCGCTGCCGAAGAAACCCGTTCTCGGCCGCGATCATAGCGCCGCCGCGGCCATAGGCCGGTACCATGCGCGTCCTCCGCCACTGGTCGATCCGACATGCCGGTCTTCTGAACGCTTTCTACCATGCCGGACGGCGGTTGTTCGAGGCCGCTGACCCATTATGGCGCCGCATCGGCTATGACCGGCTCGAGACCCCACTGGCAACAGTAGAAAAAGCCCTCAAGGGTGCCCTGTTCGACTGTCACATGTGCGGGCGGTGCGATTTGTCTTCAACCGGCATGGCCTGCCCGATGACCTGTCCAAAACAAATGCGCAATGGGCCGTGTGGCGGTGTTCGCGCCGATGGAAATTGCGAGATCGTGCAGGACATGCCGTGCGTTTGGGTCGGCGCTTGGAACGGCAGCCAACAGATCGCCGACGGC
>JANQOH010000067.1 GCA_028289725.1 Alphaproteobacteria bacterium | reverse complement strand
CGGCGGCCTGGGATCGGTCAAAGGCGCGCTGATGGGCACCGCTTTCATGGTGTTGTTGCCGGAAGTGATGGAGGGCGGTGTCGGCGCGATCCAGGCGACAAGCTGGGGCAGCGCGGCCTGGCTTCAGGATGGCACGGCCTACATGAAAGAAGCCGCGATCGGACTTGCGATCGTCCTGTTCCTGATATTTGAGCCGCGCGGCCTGGCGCACCGCTGGCAGCAAATCAAAGCTTATTGGAAACTCTACCCGTTCTCGTATTGACCTGGCCGAAGCGCTAGCATGGGACGGTATGGCAAGGAGAAAATTATGAAATCGGCATTGCTCAACCGGCTATGTGCCGGCGTGACCGCGAGCGTCTTGATCGCAGCCCCGGCGGCAGCTGACGAAATCTTCGTCGGTCACATTAAGGACATCACGGGCGCGACATCGGTCGTCGGCAAGGTGTACGCGCAAGGCTCCCAAGACGCCTTGGATTGGATCAACGCGAATGGCGGGATCAACGGCAAGGAAATCGCTTACGAGTCGATCGACTATTCATACAAAGCGCCGCAAGCGATCGCCGCTTACAAAAAATGGACCGCGCGCCGAAATGTCGCCGCCATTCAAGGATGGGGCACCGCTGACACTGAAGCATTGGTCAAGTTCATCGCACGGGACGAGGTACCCTATTTTTCGGCATCCTATTCCGGGCATCTGACCGACCCGACCGGCGTCGGCCCCAAAACCAAAACGCCTGCGCCCTACAATTTCTTCTACGGCCCATCTTATTCCGATGGGTGTCGTGGCTTGGTTCAATGGGCGGCTCAAGATTGGCAGGCCAAAGGGAACTCCGAGGCCCCGAAATTCGTTCATATGGGAGACAATCATCCCTATCCGAACGCGCCCAAGGAAGCTTGCGCGCTGTACGCCGAAGAGCTCGGCTTCGAGATCTTGAATTCAATCGTGTTTTCTCTTTCGCCCGGCGACTTCAAGGCGCAATGCCTAACGCTCAATGAGTCTGGCGCCGACTACGCCTTTCTCGCGAACACCGGTGGATCCGTCATTTCGTTGTTGAAATCGTGCCAAACCGTCGGAACCAACGTGCAGTTCATGGCCAATGTGTGGGGCTATGACGAGAACGTCATGGAAGCTGCGGGCGATGCCGCGAATGGCGTGGTGTTCGTGGTCGGTTCGGTTAAATGGGATGACGATGTGCCGGGCATGGGCCTGGTTCGAGAGATCTCGGCTATGTCGGATCCAAGCGGCGAAGAGGCCCGGAGCCTTCATTACATGCGCGGGATCTGTTCGGTCTTCTATATGAAAGAAGCGCTCGAGTGGGCTGACGCCAACGGCGGCATCAGTGGCGCGAATGTGAAACGCGGCATGGAGAGCCAGGAAAATTGGGTGCCGGCTGGGCTCGAGGGCGTCTGTCTGCCGTCCACTTGGACCGAAACCGATCATCGCGGCACGACGACCGTGCAAGTCTATCGCGGCAGCGTGTCCGCCGACCAACGCGGCATGGAGAATATTTACACGGCCGAGCTCGAACGACGCCCCGAGTGGCTCGGACTGTAGCGATGGCGATGGAAGCGGCGGAGAGTCAATCCTCAAACGCGGACGCAGCCGCGTCCGCCCCGCTGCTGGCGGTCGACAATATCGAAGTCGTTTACGACGACGTGATCCTGGTTTTGCGCGGCGTGTCGTTGGCGGTGCCGAAGGGCGAGATTGTCGCCTTGCTCGGCGCCAACGGGGCCGGCAAATCGACCACCCTGAAAGCCATCTCCGGCCTGCTGAAAAGCGAAGAGGGCGAAGTCACCCGAGGCGAGATCCGGTTCAACGGTGCGCGCATCAATGGCATCGATCCGGAAGCGATCGTGCGCAAAGGCATCTTTCAAGTCATGGAAGGCCGCCGGATCATCGCAGATATGACGGTGCACGAAAACCTGCGGCTCGGTGCCTATACCCGTCGCGACTCGGATGTCGAGGCGGATTTGGACATGGTCTACGGCTATTTCCCGCGCCTCAAGGAGCGCACGGGCTTGGCCGGCTACCTGTCGGGCGGCGAACAGCAAATGCTTGCGATCGGGCGTGCGCTGATGGCGCGGCCGGAATTGATCCTCATGGACGAGCCCTCGATGGGCCTGTCACCTTTGTTGGTGAAAGAAGTTTTCTCGATCATCCAACGGATCAATCGCGATCAGCAGATTACGATTTTGCTGGTCGAACAAAATGCGCGGCTCGCCCTGATGGCCGCGAACTATGGCTACATCATGGAAAACGGCAAGGTGGTGCTGGACGGCACCGCCGATGATTTGTTGAACAACGAAGACGTGAAAGAGTTCTATCTCGGCAAGGGGGGTGACGGCGGCGAACGGAAATCGTTCCGCAACCTGAAATCCTTCAAGCGCCGCAAGCGCTGGCTCTAACACGGACGTTGCAGTGTGCGGCTCCCTACGCGGAGCGAGGGGATCTATGGCATGACGGAACGTGGCGATCACTACGACGATCTGGAGATCCGGAATCCCGAGCAGCGGGAAACCGCTTTGCTCGAGGCGCTTCGGGATCAAATTGGCAACGCGCAGCAAAACAGCCCGGCCTGGGCGCGCATTCTTTCAGGCGTCGATGCGGATGCCGTAACATCGCGCGATGCACTGGCGAAGCTGCCGGTCACGCGGAAATCGGAGCTGCTCGAACTGCAGAAAGCCAACCGCCCGTTGGGCGGCCTGACCACGCGGCCGCCGGGCGAGATGAGTTGGGTGTTTGCTTCGCCCGGCCCGATTTACGAACCGGGTATTCAACGGCGTGACTATTGGCGCATGGGCCGCGCGATGTATGCCGCCGGATTGCGCCCGGGCGACATCGTCTACAACACCTTCGCCTATCATCTCACACCAGCCGGCCACATGATGGAGGCGGGCGCACACGCTTGCGGCTGCGCGGTTGTGCCGGGCGGTGTCGGAAACACAGAACAGCAAGTACAGGCAATTCACGACATACGGCCGAACGCCTATGTCGGCACACCATCCTTTCTGCGCGTTCTGTTTGAGCGCGCGGACGAGGCCGGGCTTGATACCTCCAGCATTACCAAGGCGTCGGTCGGCGGCGAAGCGTTGCCGCCGAGCCTGCGCGAATCCTGGCGCAAGGAAGGCGTCAATGTGCTCCAGTCCTACGGCACCGCGGATCTCGGGCTGATCGCCTACGAATCGCCGGCGCTCGAAGGCATGATCATCGATGAAGGCGTGATCGTTGAGATTGTCGGACCGGGAACCGACGATCCGGTGGGCGACGGCGAGGTCGGGGAAGTGGTGGTGACGGCGCTTAACCCGGATTATCCGCTCATTCGTTTTGCCACCGGTGACCTGTCCGCGGTGATGGAAGGCCAATCGCCGTGCGGACGCACCAATACGCGGATCAAGGGCTGGATGGGCCGCGCTGACCAAACCACAAAAGTGCGCGGCATGTTTGTCCACCCGATCCAGGTCGGCCAAGTCGTGTCCAAGTTCCCGGAAATCGCGAAGGCCCGTCTTGTGGTCGAAAACCCCGATCAAGCGGATCGCATGACGCTACGCTGCGAACTCGAAGCCGAAGAGAACGAGGGGCTCAACCAACGCATAGCGGAGGCGCTGCAAAGCGGGTGCAAGGTCCGTGGCGAGGTCGAGTTCGTCACTGCGGGATCCCTGCCCGACGACGGCAAAGTCATTGATGATCAGCGGGTCTACCGCTAATCGCACCGGTTAGGCGCGGCACCGGCGTCGAATCCGCGCGGGAATATTCGTCGAGCTTAGAGACGAAACTGGGGCATTCGCGCCTTGCTCCGACGGCCAGCTCCCGGAACAAAGCGCAAAAAAGTGACCTCAGAGAGGTTTGAAATTATGCGTCCATCGGCGGATGATGGACGTGTGGTGCGAAACTTAATTCAGCCATTGCGGGTAGCGACCCGTGTTCGCTGAAAACGACTCCTTGGCATGACCATGGAAGCAACCGTACCGAAACGAAAACTCGCGGCTTTGTTGAGCTCCGATGTCGTCGATTATTCGCGGCTCATGGCCGACGACGACCACGCGACATTGGAAGCGCTGACCCATGTCCGACAAGTAATGCGGGAGCATATCGGATGGCACAACGGCCGCGTCATCGATGCCTCCGGCGATGCCTTGCTGGCGGAATTTGACAGCCCGGTCGAGGCGACGATCGCGGCGATCGCGATTCAAGATGATTTGCGGGCCTTCAACGAACCGGCGCCGGAACATCGCCGCATGAGAATTCGCGTCGGCATCAATCTTGGCGACGTGTTGGAGCGCGACGGCGCCCTGTACGGCGACGGCGTCAACATTGCGGCGCGTCTGGAGACGCTCGCCGACCATGGCGGCATTTGCGTCTCCGGCACGGTTTACGACCAGATCAAGAACCATATCGATCGCGCGAGCGAGTTCACTGGCGAGCAGACGGTCAAGAACATCGCCGATCCGGTCCGTTGCTATCGCATTGTGATCGACGGCGCGATTCGCCAAGAACGGACCCAGAAGCAAAAGCGAGCGGTTTGGCTGATTCCAGCGCTGTCCGCCGCGGTCGTCGCCCTCGGCGTTGCCGGTTGGCAATTTGCGGGGTTGCTGCCGCAGGACACCGATACGATCGAGAACGACGTGACGGTGCCAAGCTTGTCCGATAAGCCGACCGTCGCAGTCTTGCCCTTTGAAAATCGCAGCGCTGATCCTGAGCAAGATTATTTTGTCGACGGGGTGACCGAAGACATCATCGCCGCGTTATCGCGGTTCAACGAGCTCTTTGTGATCTCCTTTAATTCCACCCGCCGGTACAAGGATCAGACGGTCGCGGCGCAAGATGTCGGGACGGCGCTCGGCGTACGCTATGTGGTGCAAGGCGGCATTCGGCGGTCGAGCGAAGCCATTCGCGTCACAGCACAATTGATCGACGCCTCAACGGGCGAGAATGTCTGGGCCGATTCTTTCGACCGCGCGCAGGGCGATATTTTTGAGATTCAGGACG
>JANQOH010000044.1 GCA_028289725.1 Alphaproteobacteria bacterium | reverse complement strand
CGCCGACTTGCCTGTGCCGCTCACCGAATCCTCCCCCAAGGCTCCGACTTCGCTGCACGGGGTCATGCACTTGGCGCGGGAAGTTGCGTTCGCCGAATTGGACGTACCCCTGGCGACATTGCGTCCGACCCTGATTTACGGCGCCGAGGATCCGCACAATGGCTACGGTCCGAACCGGTTTCGTCGGCTCGCCGCGAAGGGCCAAGACATCGTGCTGTTCGGCGAAGGCGAAGAGCGCCGGGACCATGTGCTGATCGACGACGTCGCACAGCTCGCCACCAACATCGTCCTGCATCGCAGCCAAGGCTCCCTAAATGCCGCTACCGGCGAGGTCTGGTCGTTCCGCGACGTTGCACACATGGTCGTCGACCTTTTCGACACCCCTTCCACGGTCAAGGGATCGCCGCGCCAGGGCCCGATGCCGCACAATGGCT
Source organism: Alphaproteobacteria bacterium (assembly GCA_028289725.1). GTDB lineage: Bacteria > Pseudomonadota > Alphaproteobacteria > UBA7887 > UBA7887 > JAKZSU01. The sequence goes on along the minus strand of JANQOH010000044.1, from coordinate 12,412 downwards.
ACCGGCCCTTCGATGTGGCAGCGACAGCCGAAGCGTTCCCAGACTTCCGCTACACGCCGCTGCCCGACGGCCTCAAAAAAGTGCATGCCGCGTGCCGGGAGCCCGCCGGTGCCTGAGTTCGACCTGCTCCGGTCGCTGCCGCGATCCAAACGCAACATCAGTGCGCGCGAGACCGCGAAAACGGCCGAACTCATCGCCCTGTCGCGGGAATATGGCAAAGACTATTTCGACGGCTCGCGCGACGTGGGCTATGGCGGCTACCGCTACGATGGCCGCTGGGTGCCGGTCGCGACCGACATCATCGCGCGCTACAGCCTGGAACCAGGCGACAAAGTGCTCGATATCGGCTGCGCCAAAGGCTTTTTGGTCAAGGACTTGGTGGCGCAGGGCATCGACGCCTTCGGAATTGATGTGTCGGACTACGCGCTGTCGGTTTGCGAGCCGGAAGTGGTGGGCCGCTTGCACATCGGTTCCGCGGAGTCGCTGCCCTTCCCTGATAAGAGTTTCGACGCCGTATTGGCGATCAACACGCTGCATAATCTGGAAAAGCCCGACCTCATTCGCGCCCTACGGGAAATGAACCGGTTGGCGCGCAAGGGAACTTTTGTTCAAGTCGACAGTTTCCGGACGCCGGAAGAGAAGGAAATTTTTGAGTCGTGGGTGTTGACCGCCTATACCTACGGCTATCCGCATGAATGGGAAGCGATCTTCGACGAAGCCGGTTACACCGGCGATTATTATTGGACGTTCATTACCGGTGAGTAGCATGGATACGATTGAGCGGCCGAACACGCTCGACACCGACGCCGCCCGCGAACGCGCCCGGCGCTACCGCCACCGCATTCTGGAGATTTCACAACAGGTGCAGGCGCTCCACATCGGCTCGGCGTTCTCCTGCACCGAAATCGTCGACGTGATTTTCAATGGTTTGATCCGCACCGACCGGCCCAAGGACGCGCGCGACCGGTTCGTCATGTCCAAGGGTCATGGCTGCATGATCCAATATGTGATCCTCGAAGAAATGGGTGTGCTCACGCGTAAGGATCTCGATCTCTATTGTCAGGCCGGCGGCATGCTCGGCTGCCATCCGGATTACGGGACGCCGGGCATTGAAGCCTCCACCGGCTCGCTTGGACACGGCCTTTCGATGGCACTCGGCATGGCCTATGCGGGCAAGGTTCAGGGTGATGGCAGCTTGGTCTATTGCGTCTTGTCGGACGGCGAGGTGCAAGAAGGGTCGACGTGGGAAGCCACCATGATGGCGTCGTCGCTCGGCGTCTCCAACCTGATCGCGTTTATCGACAATAACGACTTCCAGTCGCTCGGCCGTACCAGCGAAACCCATCCGTCGTTCTATCCGGTCATAGGCAAGTTCGAGGCTTTTGGTTGGGAGGCGGTTGAAGTGAACGGCCACGACCCGCGCGCGATTTACGAGGCCGTCGTCACGCGAAAAGGCGACAAGCCTTTGTTGGTCAATTGCCGCACGACCAAAGGCAAGGGCGTCTCCTATATGGAAAACGTGCCAATCTGGCATTACCGCTCGCCGAGCCCTGAAGAATATGCGCAAGCGCTGAGCGAGATCGAGGCCTCGGCCTGAGATGCGCAACACCTTTTCCGAAACGCTCTACGAATGCGCCAAGGTCGATCCGTCGATCTACATTGTCGTCGCCGATATTTCGCCCGCGGGCTCCATGATGAACTTCCGCGAGGAATATCCCGACCGCTTCATCAATGTCGGCGTGGCCGAGCAAGTGATGATCGGCATGTGCGCAGGCTTGGCGCTCAAAGGCTGCCGGCCGTTCGCCTACACCATCGCCACCTTCACGCTCTATCGACCGTTCGAAATGGTGCGTGACGATCTTTGCTACCAAAACCTTCCCGTCACCGTTGTCGGCATGGGGTCCGGCATCGTCTACTCCACTTTGGGCGGCACGCACCACACGATGGAGGATGTCGCGATCGCCTCGGCGCTGCCGAACATGCAAGTGATCGCCCCATGCGATCCATTGGAAGCGGTCGAGGCGACGCGCTATTGCGCGACACAGGATAAAGGGCCGGTCTATCTAAAGCTCGGCAAAGCCGGGGAGCCGCGGATAACCGAGAACGCGGTCGACCCCTTCGAGATCGGCAAACTCCGTTACCTCAAGAAGGGCAGTGACGTCTGCATATTGTCCTACGGACCGATCACGAATATGGGGCTTGAGGTCGCAGATGCGCTCGAAGCGGACGGCCAATCGGTTTCTTTGATCTCCGCGCATACCATCAAGCCGCTCGATGTCGAAGGCGTCGCCAAGGCGTTACGCGACCACAAACGGGTCATCGTGATCGAAGAAAATGTGCCGCACGGCGGCTTGTCGTCGCGCGTCAAGGAAATCGCGCTCGACACCAAAGCGTCGTGCGACCTCAAGACCTTCAATTTGAAGGACGAATTTATTCATTTCTACGGCAGCTACGACGGCTTGCTCGACGCACACGGTTTAAGCGTGCCGAAGATCCTCGACGCGCTCCGGTAGCCCGGCGCTTGCACGTCTTGGTCACGGGCGCGGGCGGCTTTAGCGGGGCGCGCTTGGTGCCGTTGCTGCTCGCGAATGGCCATCAGGTCACTGCGGCGACAGGCCGTGGACGCGGCCGCCTGACATCGGAAATGGATACCAATCCGAAGCTCACCGTCATCACCGGCGACCTCGCTTCTGGCCTCCCAATGCCCGACAAACTCGACGCCGTGATCCATACCGCCGCCCGGTCTCCGCAGCCCGGTGTTGGCACCGCCACAATGGCTCATGACAACATCCTGACGACGCGCGCCGTGGTCGACGCCGCGACGCGCGCGGGCGCCGAGGTCTTTATCAATTTTTCGACTTTATCGGTCTATGGACAGGTTTCGGTCCCAGTCGTCGACGAAACCACGCCGATTGTCGACCCCGACATTTACGGGGCCACGAAACGCATTTGCGAGGAGCTCGTGGCCGAACAGGCAGACCGATATCGCGCGCTGTCGATCCGTCTGCCGGGCATTCTGGGACGCGGATCCGTGCGGAATTGGATGACTGGCGTATTTGACCGGGCGAAAGCCGGCGATGACATTTCCGTGTTCAAGCCGGATGCGCCTTTCAACAACGCCGTCCACGTCGACGATCTGTGCGCATTCGTCGCCGACACACTTGTTCGATCGTGGCAAGGTCACGACATCGTCACAGTCGGCGCGGATGGGGAAACCTCGGTCCGTCGCGCCGTCGAGATCGTTGTCGAGACATTAGGCAGTTCGTCGCGCATTATCGAACACACCTCGGAGCGGACGAGTTACACGGTTTCGAGCGCACGCGCGAAAGCCCGATACGGCTACGAGTCACGCAATATCGAGACTTTGCTGCACGACTTCGCATCGGAAAATGCGGAAGACTGATAGTATCGCTTCCTGCCGCGAGGCGGATGCGGGGACGGATAAAATGGTTTTGACGGTCGCGGCGTACGACGCCGCCGAAAAGCAGGCCGAAGGTGCGGTGCCAAATCGCATCATTGAAGCCTGCCGGCCGGAGCATTTCCTGAAAGCCGGCTACCCGACCATGATCCCCGACGATTCCGGCCTGCCCCGCTATTTCGACGTTATGCATGAAATGCGGGAGGAAGAGGATTACCGGACACTGGTTCACGGCTTCACGCCGGAAGAATTCGAACTGTTCAAGGACTTGAGCACGAAGGCGGCTGCCTACAGCGAAGAAGTTTTCGGCCGCCGCATGGTGCCCAAAGGCGCAATCACCCGCGCGATGATCACATTCCGTCATATCCGTTTTCTGTCAGAGCTCGAGGATACGACGGTCGTCGAGATCGGGCCGGGATCCGGATATCTGGGCGCCATATTAGCGTTAGCCGGCTATCGATATGTCGGCACCGATATCACGCAAGCTTTCTACCTGCAGCAAAGCCGCATGTGGCAGCATATGTTCGGCGACCGATTTATTGAACTTGCCACCGCACCGCAGAACTTCTCTGACTTCGGCGAACTTTCCCCGGGGACCGTCATGCACGTCCCGTGGTGGAAATTTACGATCGCCGATGCGCCGGAAATCAAACTGCGCGCCGACGTGGTCGTTGCCAACCACACGCTTTGCGAAATGCACACGGCGGCCATGAACTATGACATTCTGCTTGCCCGCCACATGTTGGAGCGCTCGCCCCATCTCGGCTACTTCTTTGTCGAAGGACCCGGCGCTCAAGTCTTGCGTGATCGCTTCACCGCCTATCAGCAATTCCAGACAGCCGGATTTCATCGCGTGTTTGGCGATGACGGCTCGATTGATGTGTTTGCGCCGAATGCCTTTCAAGACCGCCTCACCGAAGGCATCACCGCGCGCGCAGCAACTCACGACGCGGCGCCGGTCGCGCACAAGGAGCCGATGCCGCCGGTCAATGGCGGACGCCTCGCGGCGCTGACCAATCCGCAGTTTCTAGGCTGGGCCGCGCGTCGCGCCGGGCATATTCTGAGAGAACCGGGCGGCCTATCGAAACTCGGCCGAAAGACACTTCGGTTTGCCACCGCCACCCCGACGCCGTCCATCGAGACCGCGCAAGGCCCCGCGGTAGCACAAGCGAACAGGCCTGATTTTTCGAACACGGTCCCGCCCTATACGAACTATGTCGAGCCCTATACCAACTACGCCGACAATGTGATTTCCCGGCAAATCCTGGAATGCCGTCGGACGTTCGGCCAGCAAGAACGCCTGCCGTATGAGGCGATCCAAGCGTTCCAGAACGAATTGGCGCGAGGCGCGGATTTGCGTACCGATGATGAACGGTTCTTTGCGTACGTCTACGGCGCGGAATATTACAGTTGACGACAGCCAACTAAAAGCCAGTACTTAGCGGACTAAGAGTTCCGGGTGATTTTGTCGCAACATGTCCGCAATAAATTCCGCTGTCCAAAGATTGCCGCTCGGCGACATATGGCCTGTGTTGATGTCGGTGTCGTGTTTCTGCCGGACATAGAAATTCCAGAACTCAGCCGGCCGCTCTTCGAACACGGCTAAGAGCCCGTCATACGAATCCATAACGCCGAGCCCGTTTTCCTGCGCGCAACGGAGCGTGTCTTCGACCTTCTGATCCTGCCGGCTATTGTCGATGCCCGACACTTGGATGCCGCCATATTGCGCCAGCACAATCACTTTCGTGTCGTGCGCTTCGGCCAAATCCGCCAAACGGCCCATCAGCAAACACGAGACTTCTATGCCATTTCGATGCTCGACGACATATTCATGCTCGTAGACCAGCCAACGGTGACGCAAGCCAACGCGGTCGCTCAGCCAATAAGGCGTATAGAACTGACCGAAAAGCCGGCGGATATAGCCGATGTGCCGCGCACGCGGCCGGTATTCCGGCACGGGGACGTTATGCAATGCGAGTTCGCCGTCCTCGACGCCGAAGAACGATTTCATCAGGCCGCCATTGTTGGAAAACTCGTTGCGCGTCGTCCCGTTCGGGATAAACGAAAAGATAATCGCGCGCGGCTTCAGCGTTTCGACAACCTGTTCCGCACGCAGCACCGCTTGATCCAGCCCGTAGCCGCCGGCGCCGAAATTGATCACGGGCACGTCGATGAGCTTTTCCAGATAAGCTTCCCAGGTTTCGTCTTGCCCAACTTCGCTGCCGTAGGTAAATGAGTCGCCTACCGCCACAATGCCGCCGGTCGGCGGCATGGGCAGCGTTTCGGGCCGTGTTTCCGGCAAATAGTTCAGCCGTTCGCCCATGGCACCGCTGGCGTTGCTGCCGTCCCACATCATCGCCGTCGGCACATAGCCGACCAACGGGTCATAGTCGATAACACCGAGATTGGCGCGCACCTGGTCCACCGGTTCCACCGTGAAATTCCGCCAGATCCATGGGTCGTCTTTCAGATAGGCAAGACGCAAGGCGATTTCCGCGCCGGCGAAGCATATCGCCAATGACACGCCGACAAGCGCCAGGTTAATGAGCGCAGAGGTTGCCTTACCGCGCGGTGCCGCGTTCGTTACTTCGTTCATACCCTCAATCTCGCGATCAAATGCGATGCGCTCTCTGTATAGGAAATGGGGCTTACCGCGACCTTACCGCCGCTGCACATGAGGCCATTCAGCGCGCTGGTCCGAAGTATTCGAGTGTTGCGACAAGTCCGTCATCGCCCGACGGCTGCGTGCCGGCCAAATGCTTCTCGAACGCAATGGATGCCTCAGTGCCGCGGCCGAGTTTGCACAACACTTTGGCGCGCCCAAGATGCGCGGCGGCGAAGGCCGGCGCGTGTTCGAGGCACGCATCGTACAGGCGCAACGCCTGTTCGAATTCCTGACGCATCCGGGCTTGATGGGCCGCGGCAAGAAGCTGCCATGGCAGCGGCGGTGCATCGTCTTGCCCGGTGCCAGTTGTCTCAAGCGCCAATTGATTTCTGGGAACGCTATGACCATTCCCGGCCAAGACGTCCTCGGTGTCCCGCCTCACGGAATGCGCCACCCGATACCGTTCGTCCGCGAAGTCAGCCGCCTTGCGTGGCCCGCCGTCATATTGCGAGGGTTGGCGCAATAACCGCGCGACATCGCCGAACAGATATTCAACATATTCGCGGACCAAGACGACATCGCGTCGTGCCCGCGGCCCCATATCTGTATGTTTCGTCAGTGCGAGCGCGGCATCGGCTTGTCCTTGATCAAGCAAAACACGGACGGTGCTCCACAGTAATATCGGATCCTTGGCGATGCTCGGCGCGCGCTCTTGGATCAAAGAGCACGCTTCTTGATTCGCCCCTTTCGCCAGTTTCGATGCGACGGCGGCGAGCACCTTGTCGCGTTCACCCGCTTCCTCGATGACTTTGAGCGGCGACAGAACGGATCGCTCCCGTCGATAGGCCGCCAACAACTCCGCGCGCTCCGCGAACTTCACTTGCAGGCGTGACAGTGCGTTGCAAAGCGTGGGGATTCGGTACCCCCTAACGGTGAGGCCTTCGGCGGACCTGGCAGCGCGGCCGAGCACGCGGCTGACCGCGAAGAAAGCCCGGGAAACACGCGTGCGCCACGATGGCGGCAGTCGATTGAGTGCGCGCGACGTCCGCCGCAACCACCCGCGCAAGATGCTATCGGCCTGCTGCGCCATCAATCACGCCCCGGATGGCATGGACCAAATGCGGTCCAGCGGAAGTGTCACCGCGTATGATGGGATGACCGTCCACTAGGATCCGATCGCCACGTCCATCTATCTCAACTTCGACGCCGGCCACGCTCCTCACCTTCCGCACGCCGCCGCGCAGATCGCCAATCGCGAATCGTCCGGGTATGGCGTGCCGGGCGAAGATGCCATGCAAACGTCCGTTGGCGGCGTCCAATGCCATGCTGTCAAAAGGACGTACCGACAAAGACCGGTCGTCGGGCAGAAAGACCGTGACGGCGCGGTTTCGGCCGGCCGAGATCGGCTGACGCCGCGCATGAATCGCCGCCGCCATGAGACGGCTGGCCCGGATGCACCCCATGGACTGAGCGCTTCGTTGCAGGCGAATCCATTCCTGAAGCGCGGAAACGCGGTGCATGGTGATGCTCGCGCGTCGTCCCACCCGCGCCCAAGCCCGCGCTGTCGGCCTGCCGCGATTGAAGACAAACCGTTTCGCCATGGCCCACGGACCCAGCGCCGTGCCGTTGTCGAGAGAGGTTCGCGCCACGCGGACAGGATCGAAACCGCCTTGCCCGAGATACCAATCAGAGTATTGGTATGTCGGTGTCAGGCTAACCATCAGGAAATTGCTTGAGTCTTCGATTGCGAAAATATCATCCCCATTGCCGGCGTCGGTAATCACCTGATGATCGTTAAGAGACAGCGTGTCGTCCGGCCGAAAGAATAAGACGTCCGCTGGGAACGGCGGCACCAAGAGCCAACCTTCGAGCCGACCTTCGGCATAAACCGGCCATCCGATGACATCGGCAAAGGTCGAGAACGGTTCATGATCCGCCATTTGCGCGAACATGAGAGGATGCGCGTGCGCAAACGCCGCCTCCATCAGCGTTTGGCGCCCAAGTCCGATAACGGTCTCGGTATGCCCGCCACACAGGTGCAATAAATCGGGCACAAAACTCTCGGCGCACACCCGGATGCTGCGCACATAGGCGGCCTTGTATCCCTTCGAAAACACCGCCGCCAAATAGGCGATGGCGCCATCGGAGAACACCGCGTCCGGTTGTATCGTCAAAACAATGGCGCCGGCGTTTTGGGCCGCCTTCGTGTGTTCTCGCCGCATACGGTGTTGCGCGACAAACACGTTACCGCCCTCAATCGTATCCAGCAGTCGAAAACTGACCTCTGCATAGGTTTCGAGACGCGTGAGCAGCGGATGAGACCGAATCTCGGTGGCGTCGTCCGGTGTCGTGACAATGGTGTAAGTCAGCTTTTGCGGACCACCCAGCGCGGGGAGATTTCCCTCGGCCAAACAAGAAGGCAGGCCAATATCCAAAAAAGCGCGTCGATGCCAGTCGCCCCAAACGGCGGTGATGGCGTGAAATTGCGCCGGAGCCGTCATACCCCGCTTCGACCCAAATAACCCGATCGCGTTGCGGTGTGTCTATGCGTCATACAGCGAAACCAAGCCCAGGGAATTGGCCTCCACCGCATGTGGGCGGATCGTGAAAATTTTGCCCGTGAACGATGCGGCCCGCAACTTTGAAGCAATCAAATGGTCATGCAAATAGGCGGCAATTACGAAAGATGCCGTTTCGGATATTCGCGCCCGTGTCGGGCGGACCACCGGCACGCCTTGCGTTTTGGTGAACAGCGCGCGGCCTTCGAGTGCCGGGTTGTCGTCCAAGACAAAGGAAAAACGTGGCGGTCGGGGGACCGCGTTGATGAAGGATTGTGCATGCGCGGTCGCGCCATATAACACGATCGGCTGGGGCAGCCGTTCAAGGGCGTCTTGGGCCTGCGTCACGCATTCGGAAAATCCGTGCGCCAGTTCTGGTGGCTTTGGATCGGCTGCGATATCCGAATCGCCCGGCGTGTCACGCTGAAACAGGACACCGAAATCATGGCCGTTCTTGATGTCGAGGGTCTTCTCCGCGCGCAAACCGACGCGGGCCGCCGCATCAATGAATCGCGCACGCGAGAAGTACTGCACATGCTGGATATGCAGGTCGGGAAACGCGCTATTCTCCAGAATGTAGTCCGCATCGGGCACCTCCAAATAGGCTTTGCCCCGCGCATTGAGCGACGCGCGGATGGATCTCATCATCGCCACCGGATCAGACACATGCTCGAGAACTTGGCGGCAAATAATTAAGTCGGCCTTTTGTGCGCTGCCGGCGGCCGGCCAATAGTCGTTGACTAGCGCCACATTGTGTTCGGCAAGCGTCGCCACCGGTGCCGCCTTGGCCGGTTCGTAGACCGTGACATCGGCATTGCACGCCGCGAGCAAGCACGCGATGTAGCCGCCGCCACCGCCAATTTCGATCACGCGCCGGCCTTCGATCTGATCGCGTCCGAGCCAGTTCAACAATGTGTCATATCGGTCGGCCATCGCGGGATCGACGACCATATTGGTCAGCGGCTGGTCGCGATAGATCGCCTGCTCCAGACGCATATCGAACCCGCTGTTGAACAAATGACCGCACGCCCCGCAGGCGACGAGCCGCATCCTGCCGTAGTTTGAGCCATCAACCGCCGTTTCAGCCGGAACCGTGAATTGCAGCGGAACATCCGCCTCATAAATGGGGCGGTGATTCTTTCCGCAGCACAACGGGCAAAGGTCAATCATCGAAGCAGCCCGGCACTCGATGCTCGCTTAAGCCTGCGCGGCCGGATGCGCGCCATGAACAATCGCATCATATTGCTCAATCACCTCTTCGACCGGGCCGAACGCCACCGAGCGGCCTTGGTGTAAGAGCAGAGCCTTGTTGCACCACTGGCGCACGATGCCTGGATTGTGCGTGGCAACCACCACGATGCCGGCCCGATCGATAAACTGCCGGAGCCGCGCCTCTGCTTTCTCAATGAACATGGCATCACCGGCGCCGATCATTTCATCCATGATCAGGATTTCCGGCTTGATGGCCGTGGCGATGCCGAAGGTGAGACGGACCATCATGCCGCTGGAATAGGTCTTGATCGGCATGTGCATATATTCGCCAAGCTCGGAAAAGGTGCCGACATCGTCGGCGATCGCATCGATTTGATCTTTGGCGATACCGAGCACGAGGCATCGCAAGCGGACATTCTCGTATCCCGTGGCCTCCGGGTCCATGCCGTCGGACATGCCAAACATCGGCATGATCGCACCCTCGGTCCGCAAGGAGCCATCAATCGGCTCGTAGATGCCGGCGATGACTTTCAAGAGCGTGCTTTTGCCGGCGCCGTTATGCCCGATCAAGCCAAGCCGATCACCGGAGGAGACTGAAAAATTCACGTCTTCCAACGCCAAAATCGTGACCTTGCCGCCGGATTCGGAGCGCAAAATATTTCCGCCGACCGACTGATGCCGACGCAGCGGAAGCTTGTTGAAAATCAACGCGTTTTTAAGCGATCGTCCCCCGGCGTCATAGATCGGATATTCAACGCGCAGATTGCGTGCGACGATGCTGTGCATGGCCCCGGCGCGCTAAAGCCAATAGGGGATTCGCGCCCGAAAACGGGCGAAAAACAGCAGCGTCACCACCCACCCCGCTGTTGCAAAGCCAGCCACCACGATCCAACTGACCGGGGCGGGCGACGCGCCCATCAATGGGGCGCGCAATATCTCAAGCACGTGACTGAACGGGTTCAAATCGACGATGAATCGCTTGTCCCCGAGCATGTCGGCACGATAGAGGATCGGGGTCAGCCAAAACAGAACGCCGAGAATACTCCCAAGCATTACCGGGACGTCGCGAAATCGTGCCGACAAGATTCCCAAGAACAGGGCCAACCAAGAAACACTCAAGAGCGCCAGCGGTAAGGACAAAAGCAACCATAGAGTGCTAATAGTTGGCGAAACGGAGTAGATGATCGCAAATAGGATATAGATTGCGAGGTAATGCGCGGTCCGTATCAAATTAGACCACAGCATCTTACAAATATACACGCTGCTCGGTCGCCGTATTTGCAAAATGTACGATGCTGAATTGATGTAGGTGCTGCTTCCTTCTTGAAGCATGCCGTTAATAAACCCGGTCCAAATAATCATGCCCGCGGCGAGATACGGCAAATGCTTCTCGACCGACAAATTGAACAGGAAGCTCATCACGAAGCCCATGGTCAGCACCTGAAGTAGCATGCTCAGGACCAACCACCAGGTGCCGAGAATCGACCGGCGATAGCCGCCCTTTATCTCTTGCCACGCCAGCAGGTGCCACAAACGCCACTCTCGCACGCCGTCCACAAGGTCACGAATCGCGCCGTGCATTTGAGGTCGCGTGACGGTGAACATGATGGGACGGTGGTCAGTTCGGCATGGTGATGCGAAGCGGCCCGTGGGCCGAACAGATATATCGCATCGTCGTTTGTGCTACCAGACCTGGCTTTTCACGCCTAAGCTGGCAGTCATGCGGGACGGGAAGCAGCTTTGCGGGTAAGCGTCGATCCACGGCCGATCGCGCGCGCGCGTGCGATTGAGCGCCGTCCAACTGCGCGGCGCCGATAATGCCATCCGGGTCCTTCATCCGCCGGATCGGGCGACGCGTCTTGCGTCAAATTTGGTATGGCATGCAGGCCTGCGGTCTTCGATTGGCGCCGGATTGGTTCGTGCGTAGCCCTTTGGACCTCAAAGTGAGCCGCCATTTTTTGAAGGAGGACGACCAGTCGCGCCTGCTTGCGGTCTGTGATTTCGCCTGCATTTCCTATTCGTTTGATATCGTCAAATTTCTTGCCGTCGCAGACCGCCAGCGCCACGAGGCCGGCTGCCGCTGGCTCGACATCGCCTTTGTCGCGCATCACGCCGACCCCTTCCCGACGCCACATCTGCCGGATGACCCGGTGACACGCGCCAACCATCGCAGTTTCGCACACAATCTTGCGCTCGATGCCGCCAAACTCTTTCCCGCGGCGGGCAACGTTCTGTTTTTCAGCGACCGACCGGCATTCACCGCTTATTGGCGGCAAGCCCGGCGCAGACAGCCTTTGTTCCCCGTCGCGTACGACCCGCGGCGGCCAAATTTCGAGGCGCCGGACGGCGCGCCATGGTACGGCATGGTTCATTTGCGGCATGGTGATGGCAGCCTGCATGCACCGTTGACCGTACCGGCCGTCGACCGGTCTCTGGTCGACGCCTGGCTCGCCGATCGCATGCCCAATCCATCCAAGGTGATCACAATCACCTTGCGGGCCACGCCGCTGGCGCCGGAGCGAAATAGCGATCCCGCGGCCTGGCAGGCGCTGGTCGATAGCTATCGCGATACCGATCTATGCTTTGTCGTTCTGCCGGACTACGCCGATCTCTATCGCG
>JANQOH010000036.1 GCA_028289725.1 Alphaproteobacteria bacterium | reverse complement strand
GAGATGGCGGCGACCATCGCGTCGAAATCACCGCTCGCGATCATCGGCAGCAAGGAGATGCTCAACTACGCGCGCGACCACACCATCGCTGACGGTTTGAATTACATGTCGACCTGGCAAGCCGGTATGCTGCAAACCGACGATCTCACGCGCCAGATGGCGGCGAACAAACAGAAGACCGAAGCGGACTTTGAAGACCTACTACCGACGCACCGGCCCGCGACGAAGGGGAGTTAGCAAGTCCTATTCGATTATCTTCTGGGGCGTGGGCAGCCGGGATCGATAGTCAGCAAAGTTTGAATAATTTGATCGAGCGTACTCACCCGGCTTTCGCGTAGTTGCTTGGGAACATGGCACGCAGCGCGGCGTCGTCCATTTCGGTCTTGAACTTATGGGCGGCAGCCAGAGCGATCGCGCGTTCGCCAGCGGGGCGCGCGGTGATTTCGTCGATCAGGCGTTTGAGGTTTGGCATTTGGGGTAGCGCGTCGTCGCCGAGGACGCGCGGGACGAGGCGCGCCCAGCCCCATACCGCCATATCGACGATGGTGTAGGTGTCGCCCAGCATGTAAGGGCGGTCAGCGAGGCGGGCATCGAGAATGTCGTAGTGGCGGCGCGCTTCGTAATTGTAGCGATTGACGGCGTAGTCGTTTCCTTCGGGCGCGAAGTGGCGGAAATGGACCGACTGGCCCGAATAGGGGCCAATGCCCGTGGCGACGAACATTAGCCATGACAGCAAGTCGGCGCGTGCTTCCGCCGTGTCGGCCGGCAAGAATTTTCCGGTTTTCTCGGCGAGGTAGAGCAAGATCGCATTGCTGTCGAATACGGTGATGCCGTCGTCGACGATCGCCGGCGCCTTGGCGTTCGGATTGATCGCCAAATAGTCCGGGGTGTGCTGATCGCCTTTGCGCGTGTCGATCGGTACCGGTTCGTAATCCAAACCAGCTTCCTCGAGAAACAAGGCAATCTTCATCGGGTTTGGCGCGGCGTTGTAAAAGAACTTCAGCATTGAACGCTTCCCTTTTGTACTGCGGTGTTACGTCACGTGTCGCTCGACGTGGATTTGTGGCCGTCCGTCGGATGTGGATTCGGCGGATTTGCCATCGCGGCCGATCGTGCACGTCACGCGTTGGCGGAGATTGGAAAAACTGTCGAAGGAAACGACATCGACCGGCTCGTCAAATTTCAGCGTCACGCGGAAGCGACCCGGCGGCGTCAGTGATTCAATGTCCAATACGTCGCCAAGGAACACTTGGCCGAGATAGTTTCCGCGGACTTTATCACCGATGTTGATCGGCGGCCGTGCCGGATCGTTCTCGGAAGCGGCGTGAAGCGTGTTCCAATCCTTGAAACCATGCGCGTGCGCGATCAATTCCAAAGCGCGGCTGTGGCTGATCGGCGTTCCATTCGCTGCGTGTCTCGCACGCAACTGGCGCGCTTCATCCTTCAAATCATCGATCGATGGTAGGGTCGGTGATCCGGTCATCTTCTTGCCTCATGCAGTGTCTGCATGCGGACGATCAATGGAGCTCGCATTGCCATCGGTCCGCATGTCACTGAATTTGGCGGATCGGATCGTGTGTCGGGACTTCACCTCGGCTTTCGCCCGCGAGCGGCAGGGGCCCGAACCCGGCGCTGGACATAGTCCGTGGGCGCAGCCGTGTCAATCCGGTCGTGTCAAAGACGCTACGACTCGCAAAAGCGCAGGCGATTGCCGAACGGGTCGATGACCTCCATGATCTTCTCGCCCCAAGGCGCATCGTCGAGACCCGGACGGTTGTACTTGTAGCCTTTGGCGGTGATTTCACCGTGAAACGCTTCGAGGCCCGTGGTCTCAACATAGACGGTCGAGCCCGGGCAGCAATCGCCATGATGTTCGGACAAGTGCAGTTTGAGCGGGCCGAGCGAGACCTGCATGTAAATCGGCGTTTCGGGCTCGAAGCGGTGTTCCCAGTCAACCGTCATGCCGAGGAAACCGACGTAAAAGTCGCGCGCTCTCGCCTCATCAAAAATGCGGAATATGGGGACTGCTTGAAATCTCGGGTCCGTCATAGGTCGAATCCTTCGCGGGGGGTCTATAGCGTACCAATCATGTAACGCGATTAGAGACTTGCGTCTCTAAGGGATCGTTGCAAGCGCTTGTGCCGCAAGTTTGGCACCCAGTCATATTGGCCGATACGCGCAAAAGAATGGCCGCGAAATCCATGAATGAATTTCGCGGCCTAGTTCTTAGCGCGTTCTCGGCGTGCGCTTATGGCACACCGGCGATTTCTTATTCGACGACCACCGTCACACGCCGGTTGCGCGGTTCACGCACACCGTCGCCGGTCGGCACGGCGAGATCGGATTCCCCGACGCCGGTATCGGTCATACGGGCGTCGCCAATGCCACCCTCTCCGAGTGCCGAGCGCACGCTCTTCGCGCGTCTTTGCGAGAGACCGAGATTGTAGTCAGCCGATCCGGATGAATCAGCATGACCGACCAGCGACAACCCCCCGTCGCGTCCGGCCCAGTCACTGATGATTTCTTCAATCACGCGCGCGGCAACATCGTTGATGGCGTCGCTGTCGAAATCGAAGAAGATCGTATAGAAGCGCGGCGCAACACCGACGTCGGCCGGTGGCGGGACCGCAGGTTGCGCGGGTTCGGGCGCGGGTTCGGCCGCAGGCGGTGGTGGCCGCATGGCGTCTTCGACCTCCGCCATGGCGCTTTCGAATGCCGAACGGCAGCGATTGATATCGTTCGGTTGGAAATTCTCTTCCTGTTCCTGCATCCAACAGTCGAACATGACCTGCGCGCGGGCCGCCGGTCCCGGCACCTTGGTGCGTGCTGTGGCGTCGAGCGCGGAAACCAGGCGCTGACGGGCACTGTTCAGCTCACCCACCTTGTCTTCGGGCAGGTGGCGCGCCGCAAGTTCCTCCGGCGAGACCGGCTCACCAAGCGAGGTTGCGATCACGCGGTCAGCAAAGGTGTCCGAGTCGCGATAGTCCGCTTCACTATATTCGGATTCAGAAAGTTGGAGATAACCGCTGTGCAGCGCCGCTTCGAACGGCGATCCAGGCGGTACTGTGTTTTGAGCCTTTTCGAGCGTTAATCCGCACGCCCCCAGCAAAAACGTGCTTGCCACCAGCAATGTGGCATAACGCATCGATCTAATGAGCGAATACATTCGACCTCCCGATGTTTTATGTGTCTGGCCAGACCGGCCATCCGCTCTTGTGCGTAATAGTCCGCGTATTTTGACGGATGGAGCGCCGGACCCGCAAGCTTTACGACGTCACGTCGCCGGGGCGGGAAGTGTTAAAAAACCTGACAGTTGTGCGGTTTTCACGCGCTCGCCGACGTGATGTGCACGCACCCAACGCGTCCGGGACCACGTCAAGTTAGCGACGTTGCCGGCGTGTCATGTCGTGTCGAATGTCATCAAGTTCGCCATCAGCCAGCGCAGCAAAAATGCGGGACCTGAACGATAGTCGCGCGACGGTTCGTTGGGCGAAATTTTTGGCTGCCGTTCGATAACAAAACAGCAATTTGGCAGCACCGGTTTTCAGAGCGTTCGGAAAAGAATCCAACAGCAGTACTTTGCGACCAATGGCTAGTGTGCTAACACGTCATTATGTCAGGAAGAAGGGTCCGGCAAACACCGGGCGAGACGTCGATGAAACGTCTGGACAAAGAACAAACGCGCAAGCGGTGGGCAGAGCTGCAAGCGCTGTGGAATGCGTACGATCCGATCGGCGTTATGGCTGACGGCATGGCGTCGCGACAGGAATATGAAACCTATGTTGGGCCGATGCTCGGACTGCTTGAGGCCGGCGCACCGGTGCCGCGGATCGTGCGGTACTTATATTCCGTCAATGAGCAATTCGGGCTTGAGTTCGACGCGGAAGAAGCGATTCAGTTCGCGGTCCGCGTGAAGAATTGGTTCCAGTTCAAATGGGATTGGACGCGTCTCAATCGTGACGCGCCGGCCATGCTCGAGGCGGCGGAAACTTAAACGGCGCCGCTCGGCCATATCGAAAGACGCGCTTACGCGGCGAACACTCGCCGGGTTGTGCCGCCGCCGTGTTGATGCCTCATGAACATTGTCGTGCGCGATTTTCTTGAAGAAGACGTGCCGGCGACCGCGCAAATTTTCTACGACGCGGTGCACCAAGGTACGCGCGATTTTTACGACGACAGCCAACGACACGCGTGGGCATCGGAGGTGCCGGATCTCGAACGTTGGCTCGCGCGCCTTCGGCCCCAAACGGTTCTTGTCGCCGAGGCAGACACCCGCATCGTGGGCTTCATGACGTTGACCAAGGATGGGTGCATCGACCTCGCCTTCGTCGCACCGGATGCGATGGGCCGCGGCGTGGCAACGCGGCTCTACGAAGAATTGGTGTGTGTGGCGAAGGCGAACGGTCTCGCGCGATTATGGACGGACGCCAGCCACCTGGCGCGCGGGTTTTTCGAGCGCGCGGGTTGGACGCTCGTCGACGTCCAAACAGTGACGCGCGCCGGCGTCGACCTGACAAATTTTCGAATGGAGAAATTTTTGCGGTAGTCGTGCGAGTCAGCTGTCACCGAACGCCGCGACGACGAGGGGCTTGACGACCTTGCGCTTGAGATCGATGCCGACACCGCATTTACACCCCGGGCAGTCGCGACACGCGTCGAGGCCGAGTGCAAGCGCGGTTTCCAGTGCCGCGGCTTTTTCCGCTGGATCGGCGACAGGGTCGAGACGAATGCGCTGTAGCTTGAGTAGCGAAAACGGATTGCCGTGGCGATACGCGCCTGACGCGTCACGCCGCTCCTCGCCGTCTTCAAAATTGCGCGCGTGCATCGGACACTTGTCGAGACAGGCATAGCATTCGATGCAGGCGGTGAGCGCGTGATAATCGTCCGGTGCCGCGACTTCGAGGTCGTTGCCGCGCAAGCCGTTCGGCAATCGTCCGCGCAATTGACGGGCGACGCCATCGCGCCGTGACACCATGTCGCGCACCACCGGCAATGTGGCGGGCGCGCTGACCCGATCGCCATCGCGAACGCGCGCGCGACAACCGACGCGCGGCCGGCCGTTCACGTCGATGGTGCAAATTCCACACGTGCGGTTGCGGCACCCGTAGCGAAACGCGAGATCCGGAAGCTCGGTCGCCTGGGCTTGCAAGAGAACGTCGAGCGCCATCGGACGTTCGCCTTCCTCGCGCGGCTTGTATTCATATTCCACCACGCGCTCCTCGCCGTTGCGCACGGTGATCAGTTCGACCTTCATGCGGCGGCGGCCTCGGTCTTGGCGTCGACATCCTCGCGGCTGACCTCGCCCATGACCGAGCGATAGCGATCTTCAATAATGTTGTCGCGCATTCCGGCGGGCATCATGCGGAGTGTCTTGAGCGACAGTTTGCGTTTTGCGTCGGCGATCATGTGAGGCAGCAAACGCTTCAACGGTGTCTTCGGCCGCGCCGCGTGGCTCACGGCATAGCCGCCTGCGCTGTCGCGGCGTACGACCACCGAATGCGGTTGCCCGAAAAGCGTCGAGGTTTGTCCGCCGTCGAGCCGGACGTGCGCGCCGAGGCTGTGGTCGCGATCGCGCGCGGCGAGCGACACGGCCTGCGCGGTATCGAGCATGTTCATCAGTTCCAGATATTCGATGAACGATTGGTTCCAAAGGGCGTCGGCCGGGATCGCGGCTTTCGATGCCCGGTCACGAAGTTGAGCGACCGCGGCGTCGAACGTGTCGAGCCCGTCTTCGGTGCGCGCCGGGCCGATAAAATTCCAGCAAGCGGCCTGAAGCTCCTTGACCAGAAGAGCGGGCGCGTCACCGCCGTCATGGCTCAACGCGTCGGCATACCTGGCGAGGCGTTTCTCGAACCGGTCCTCTTGCGGTTTGGTGCGCGCGGTTTTCGCGCGCGCAGCGGCACCGCGTCCGGCGCGGGCGCCAAAAATTGCGCCCTCCGACAGAGACGTTGAGCCCAAACGATTGGAGCCGAATACACCGCCCATCGCTTGGCCCGCGGCGTAGAGGCCGCGCACCGGTACGTCGGCGCCATCGTCGCCGATCGCCACACAGTCGGAGTTCACGCGCATGCCGCCCATGGCATAGTGGGCACCGGGACGGACTTCCCACATCTCTTTGCATTGGGCAGCGTTCTTGCCCCACGCTTGACGCACGGTGGCCATGACTCCGCTCACCGCAGTGTGCAGGAATTTTTCGAAGTAGGGGCCGGACTTGGGCAGGTCGACATTGCCGGTGAGATCGAGGTAGCAGCCGTCGCGTTCCGTGCCCCGGCCGGCCTCGACCGCGCGCACGATCGCCGCCGAACATTCGGCCCGGGTGCGCAGCATGACGCTGTCCAAAATCACCTTGCCGTCCTTGTCGCGCAGCACACCGAGATAGCCGGCCGTGACCGGTTCGCCGGCGAGCAAGCCTTCGTAGGCCGGCGGATAGGTCATGCAAAACGGCAAAAACTGGATCTGCTCCATGTCGACCAAGTCCGCGCCCGCGCGCAAAGCCAGCGCATAGGAGTCGCCGGTGTTGCCGCGCATGGTGTCGGTCTTCGGGAAGTACATCGTGCTGAGACCGCCCGATGCGATCACGACGGATGGCGCGCGTACGGCAACGAAGACACCGCGGGCCGCGTCGTAGATCAGACCGCCGAGAACTTCGTCGGGACCGTCATCGTTTTCTTCTGTGACCACATCGAGGAACCACGCATCTTCCAGATAGTCGATGCCTTGCACCACGGCGTTCCACAGGGCGTGGCCGAGCGCAAGGCCGCCGTTTTGATGACCGATCGAGCGCCGTTTGGTGTGACCCCCGAGCGCGATGGGGAGAACCGCCGGTTTGTCCTCCTTGTGATCCATGTCAGGCCGGACACCTTGGCGGCGGTACCATTCGTAGGCGTCTTGGGTGTCCTGCGCGAAGGCCGCGGTGATGTCCTCGGTCGGCAAGTCCGAACCGGCGATGCGCAGGTTTTCGGCGAGCACTTCTTCGGTATCGTCTTCGCCCGCGCTTGCCCGCACCGTGACGATGCCTTCGGCGATCTTGGTATCGGAACAGCCGATCGGGTCTTTCGAGACGACGAGAACTTTGGCCCCCGCCTCCGAGGCCGCGTGCGCCGCCGCGCTGCCTGCGCCGCCGGAGCCGACCACGATTACGTCATAGTCCCGCCATTCGGTTTCAATCGTCACGATGGGCCTCATTGCTTGCCGCGAAGGTGCCGGAGTGTGCCTGGATCAGGCCGCGCTTCGCAATGCCCCCGGCCGCATGGCAGGAGGCCGCTTCGCGAAGGGAGCTGAGAATATGCCCGAGCCGTGACCATCGCACCGGGCGCGTACCACTGCTGGGAGATCACTCTTTGTGCGTGTATATTTCATCCCATAATCTCGTAATCTTTTTCGCCGAACGCTCACGGCTCAAGCCGGGCGCCGAACAACCACTCCAGCCGCATGACGATGTTGCGTGCCTGTATTTGGGAGAGCAGGAAGATGATCAATCGCCGTGTGTCCATGTTCTACATCGTATGCGTTGGCATGGCAGTCGGCTTGGCCGGTCCTGCCGCGGGCAAAGACGATGCATTCCCGTGGCCATGGTCGGCCGCAGAAGGTGATGACACCGTTCCCTCTTGGAACATGGACTCAGACGCGCGATCGCCAGAAGGTGACGACAGTTCAAGCATCGCCGATGAATCGAACGGACCGGAAATCGTCCACAGCGTTGAGTATGGCAAGGTTGATATTCTCAAAAGCAACCCACCGATGCTCAATCTGATTGCGTTAGGCTCCGTTACGACAGGCGGATGGTCGGACGCGGCCCTCCTGCCGACGCACTATGTGGTTCCGCCGAGCGACGGCATTTACGACTTCGTATTCGTTGCGACACCGCCGACCGGTATGGCGCCGCAAGTGATGACGAAGATTGCCGCGCATGAATTGTTCGACGCCTTTCCCAAAGATCTGAAAGGCGTTCGTATCCGCGCGGCGACCAACTCGCTCACGATAACAATCAGCGAAGGAGAGTCGGGCACGCCGAAAGCGGTCGGCACCGTATCGGATAGCCCGGCCGACCAAGAAGCTGATCCGAGCGAATGGGTCGGCAAGAAATTGGTCCGTTTGGGTGAGTCGAATACCGGCAGTGAGGACGCGGTTTATGAAGCGCATCTGAGTCAGCCGTACCGAATTTTCACACCCGAAGCATCACTTGCGGACTCTATGTATAATCCCAACCGTTTGAACATCTTCCTGGATGAAGACGGCATCATAACGGCGATTTCATGGGGCTAGTTGAGCGCGAAGGAGGCGTCAGGGGCGACGTGGATATCGCCGGTGGTCCTTCGGGATAGTGTTTTGCGACGCCTCGGCACGGTCGACCGAACCGAGCGGGACAATAGACCGTTCACATTGCCAATCCGGTGTTCGGATTACTCCGCCGCTTCCTCGCCGGCTTGGGCGGCGAAGATGGAGGTGTAGCCGCCTGACCAGTCGGGCGGTATCAGGCAGGGGCGCGGGTCGTGATGCGCCCAGCGCGCCGGTTCGCCGCGCACCACCTGGCGGTAGTGGCTGCTGTAGGACGGATTGTGCGTGTAGGCGAAGGCGTCCGCCGAGGCGTACGCGTTTAGCAGGAGTGGGCGCCCGTCGGTGACGTCGCTCGGCGGCGAGCCGTGGACGGTGCGGCAATTGTGCACGGTGATCGAGCCAGCGGGACCTGTCAGCCACACCGCTTTCGACTCGTCAATCTTTGCGGCGGCCGTGTCGGATAGACTGCCGGTCCAATTGCCGTCGGCGTCATACTGGTCGTAGAGCGGACCGTCTTGGCTGCCGGGGATGATCGCTACCGGACCGTCGCCGCCACCGGCGTCTTGCAGGTAGGTGCCGACGGTTAGCGGACTATAGTTTGTGTGCGGGTAAAACTGAATGTCCTGATGCCAGCGCACTGCGTCGCCGCCATCGTGCCATTTAAAATTGAGCTTCGAATGATGAAAGATGACGTTCGGTCCGACAAGGTCCGCGACCACATCCGCTATGATGTCGGTGGCGAAATCCCAATAGGCCTCGTGACGGTCATCCGGCTCCTTAAGCCGGCGGACCATCGGTTTGTCGGCGCTGTGGCCAGGCGCCAGATCGAATACATCGCCGGATTGGGTTTCCGCGCGGCTCTTCTCGACGAACTCTGCTGTCACGCCACGCAATCTGTCGAGCCATTGGTCCGAGATCAGCTTCTCGACCATGATGTAACCGTCAGCGAAATAGGCTTCGCGCTGGGCTTGGCTCAGCACACGGGCGGGGTGCGACAGGACTTCTTCGGGCGTCATGGCTCGCTTCCACAGAAGTGACACATTGCTCGGACTTTAGCATAGGTCAGAAATGAGCGGCGAGTGGCAGTGTCAATCAGGGGATATGGCGACGTCGAGCAGGGCCTGCCGGCGGTCGCGACGGATGACCTCGATTGCCCGTTCGAGCGCGTCAGGAAGGTCGGCGGCGGCCTCGATGCGTTCGGCATAGGCGCGGCTGGCCTCGGCGATTTTGGAGAAAGCGGGTGAGGGCGAGAGCGCGGTCAGCGGCATGGCATTGGCGCGCGCCGCCGCGCCGTCCGGATAGACGGCTTTGGTCGCCATGCGTACGGCGTTCCAGCTCGCATTGTTGAGAACCACCGTGAGGAGCGGTAGGCCAGCGGCTTCGGCGATCTGATGACACGCGACGGGATTGGCGAACATATACGAGCCGTCGCCCATGGTCGCGATCATCAGTTTGTCGCGGTCGGCGAGTTGATAGCCGAGAGCAGTGCCGAAACCCCAGCCGAGACCACCGGAATGCGGTTCCTGGAAATAGCTGTTCGGCCGGGTCAGGGTCATGAACGACAGCGGGCAGCCGAGTTCGGAAAGCACAGTGGCATCGTGTCGCTCCGCGCACTCGGAAATGATTTTGGCGGCGGACGCTTTGGTCAACGCGCCGTCAGCAGCCGGCATTGCACTGTCATATCGAGCCTGCCGGGCCTTGGCGTTTGATGAAGTAAGCGCCGCATGGCGCGCGGCAACGGCATCGGCGCGTGCCGCGTAGTGCTGTTCGAGGGCGGCGGCCAAGCGCCCGAGGGTCTCGGCTGTGTCACCGGGAAGCGCGAGATCGGCGCGGAAACCGCGCACGGGTGTTCGGCCAAATAATGGGTCTTGGCCGATTTGAATGACCGGGCAATCGGCCGGCGGTGCGTGTTCGTGCGGCGCCCAAGGGGTGAGCGCGTCGATTACCAACACCGCATCGGCCTCGACGAGGCGCGGACCCGGATCGTAGCCGGCTTGCAGGGGATGATCGGTCGCGAGGGTGAGTTGGTTCGGCCAAAACTCGACGACCGGGAAAGCCCAGCGGTCGCATAGTTCGGCGAGCGTCGCGAAACCTGCCGCGCCGCCGGCGCCGCGTTGGCCTATGATCAACGGCCGTTCCGCGCGGGCCAGAATTTCCGCCGCCGCATCGATGTCGGATTGGCGCGGTGCTGGGACTGTGGCGGCGAGGGTCGGCGGCGTGGCCAAGGCGTCCGACGGACAGGGCTCGCACAACACTTCGCGCGGCAGGCTGAGATAGACCGGGCCGCGCGGCAATGAGGTGGCGATGGCGTAAGCGCGGTCCGCGAGATCCGTGACCTGCTCCGGAAACCGCAATTCGAAATCCCACTTGGTCGTTTCGCGAACGAGGGCCGCTTGGTCGCGCATCTCCTGGCCCCAATTGATCGGGTTCATGCGTCCACCGAAACGCCCCGACTCGGTGACAGGTGTGCGGCCGGAGCACAGGATGAGCGGGATGTGGTCGCACGCCGCGTTGATCGCGCCAATCGCGGCATTGGCGAGGCCGACATTGGTGTGGACCATCACCGCCTGGGGCTTGCCGGTGGCGAGATAGTAGCCGTGCGCCATGCTCATCGCGGCGTGTTCGTGCGGCGCGACAATCAGTTCCGGTAGGTCCGCGCCGCCGGCTTCGGCCACGCCTTCAATAATCGGCGGGAAATCGGTGCCGGAATTGACGAAGGCGTAGTCGATGCCGAGCTGCTTAAATCGGCGCAAGAGGGCGATGCCCGCATTCACCGATCGATCCGATGTCGACATGCTTTCCTTCTATGCCCTTATCGCGACGCTCGCTTCGCCGAGGCCGTCAATTGCATAGCTAATGACATCGCCGGGATCTGGAAAGCGGGTCTTTAGGGCACTGCCAGTGATGACGATTTCGTCCCTTTTCATAGTGCGTCCCTGTGTCGCAAGGTGATTGGCGGTCCACGCCAAACCTTCGAACGGGTGCCCCATGGAGTCGCCCGCGACGCCTTCGTCGATGATCCGGCCGTTCCATCGAAGCCTAACGGGGGTGTTGGCGAGATCGATGGCTCGCCAATCGGTGACCCGCCGACCAAGCACGACGCCAGCGCACCAGCAGCGGTCGGTTAGAATGGATTCGGCGTCGAGATCGCTGTAATCGGCGCGGCGATCCTCGATCAATTCGAAGGCGGGCATGCAGGCGGAAACGAAAGGCGCGATGGATTCGCTTGTGTATGGCGCGCCGTCCAACGAAACGTCGCTGCCGAGTTGAACGGCGAGTTCAAATTCGAGCCCGAGATGGACGAAATCGGCGGCGGACAATGTCGCGGGCGAGGGGCGAACGGACCGCGCGAACACCGCGCCGTAGGCCGGTTGATCGACGCCGCAAAGCTCTTGGACCGCGCGCGAGGTGAGCGCGATTTTGTGACCGCCAAGCGGACCTGCGCCGCCTTCCGCCTGCCACAAGCGGTGAACTTCGTCCTGAATGCGGTAGGCATCTTCGAGCGAAGGTGGCGCATCGGCCCCGCGAAGCCGTTCGAAAGGCGCGCGGCCGTG
>JANQOH010000444.1 GCA_028289725.1 Alphaproteobacteria bacterium | reverse complement strand
TTCTGACGCGCGACGGCGAGGAAATTACAGCCGCCCGGTTCTCGATCGACGATGCCGGCAAGCTCGTGCCCGGCAGTTTGCACACACTGTCGCGCAGCTTGATCGGTGACACGCGGCGCGCCGCGTACCGCCGTCAACCGACCGAAAGCGCGCCATAATATGGCCGAGCTACCAACTCCCTTCTTGATGGCGGCGGTGCTTGCGGCTTTGCTCGCCGCTGGCGCCATCGTGGTCGCCGCGACGAAACGCCAGCGGCTCCTGACGATCGTGCTTGCCGTCTCGATCGCGTCAATCGGTGTATATGCCGTGGTGACATTGTTAGGCCGGCCACAGCCAACGGCGCTGGCTCTCACCGCTGCGAACCATGACGGCATCGAGGTCTTGTTCGCGGATTGGACCGAAGGGGTCGGCGTTTATGTACTCGCACGTCGTGAAACGGGGGGCGCGCCGCGCCTTTATTCGTTGCCGTGGCACAGACCTTTTGCCGAGCAACTCCAGCGCGCGATGGAGTTGGCGCGCGAACGGGAAGGCATCCTGTACATGTCGGATGTCTTTCGCGTGCCGTCCGACAGCTTGAGAGAACGTGTCATCTTCACCGTTTCGTCTCCAAGCGCCGGAACCGAAGCGCCATGAACGAGCTACCTTACGAGTTCGCGGCCCTTGCCGTTCTCCTCGCCGCGCAAGGATTCGTCATGATCTACTCGCGTTGGCCCCTCCGCCGGCGCGTCGCAGGCTTGCTGCTGACAACCTTGGCCGTTGTCGCCAGCTATGTCGGGATCTCAGACCTTTTGAGCCGGGCCAAACCGGTCGCTTGGGAGTTTGCGATCGACGATATCGAAGAGCTGGAAGTGGCGTATGCGGACTTGGTGCCCGGAAACGCCATTCATCTGGTACTGCGCATTCCGAACGTCGCCGAGCCGCGCCTGTATGCGCTGCCTTGGCGCGACGATCTGGCGCGCGAACTCGAGCAAGCGATGGCAACCGCGGAAGCCGAAGAGGTGCCGCTGCGCACCAGCCCAGACCTGTTCGAAGTCGATCTCGAAGACCGCGAGCGGCTGTTCTACGCGACGCCGGTTGCCGCCCTGCCGCCCAAGGACCAGCAGCGTTTCGACCCCGCGCCCTTCACGCCCTCGGATGCGACAACCATGTACGGCGCCGGCGGCGACACGGACGAAGTGCCCCCCGAATGACGTTCGTCGTCCCCCGTCTTTCGCGAGCGTCGCTGTAACCTCGCAAAACGCGGCGATGGCCCGTCGCAAGCAAGCATTGCGAGCAGACTTTAGCCGCAGTTAATCCTAATGTAGTTCTCATTTTCCCGTTACGGCCCCCGAAGATCGTCGGCCGTTGCGACAAAAGGACGCTGCATGGCAACGGTTAGTACGCATCAACCCAGCAAAACCCAATTGCTGAGCATCGCGTTCTCCGCTGTGGTCGTCGCCACGTTTCTTTATCCGCTGGGATTGGCAATTTTGCTCGAATTTAAGGAGCTGCCGGCATTTCGGGCGGTTGAAGGCTACGAACAACTCATTCTACACAGCTTCTTGAACTACTGGATTCCGACCCTCCTCGTATATGTGGCGTTGGTCCTAAGCCCGCTCGGACCCAGAATTAGGATCACCAATTTCGTCACATGGTCGCTCGGGATCGGAAATATCGTTGTCGTTCTTTACATCCTTGTCAGGATCTATGCTTCCACGATTCAAGGTGGCGGCGCGAGCTACGCGGTCGCGATGTATGTCGTCGTGACCTATTGGCCGGCGGTCTTGCTGATTTTTGCCGGCCTCGTGCGCATGATCTATGTGTCGATCCGGTATCGCTCGCCTTCTTCAACATCCGCCGCACCGACAAAGACCCTGTCCTTCGAAAAGGGCGACGGCATTCTTGCCGCTATCATGGTGGCGGTCCCCGCCGCATTCGGAGTCAATCTGGTGTATGGCGCAGGCTCCCCTTTTCAAGAAGAAAAGATACGCCTTCCGATATTTCAGGAACGCTGCGCATTGGCCGGAGACACGATTTTGTCCTCGAGGCACGGCGGCGCGAGTGTGCTGATCGGCCGAAACACTTGGGAGAGTCGGTATGAAAACATCAAGAATGGAGTTTCTGGGCGCCACGGCGGCGGTGTTCTCGATTCGGCATTGCTAGCGAATTACGACATTGAATATGTCGAAATCACCGAACGCGAAACCTCGCCGGAAGGCGACGATACAGTCGCCTATTTCAAGAAGTATTTTCGCCAACGAGAGAAACATAGAGTGGATACGCCAACCAGCGCCTACGGCATATTCGGGACGGACCTCACGACCGACCGGGATCGAGAGCTTGGAATTACTGGAGAACAAGTCGAAATAATTGACCTCGACACGAAGGAAGTCATCGCCACTAGCACTCATTTCTTTAGCTATGAGGATGGGCGGTTTTGTGGCGAGGCCCCCGACGGCTCATACACAACGAGCGCCTTCGTAGCAAAGGTGCTCAACTTTCAACCGAAAGCGAACTAGTCGTCGGATCGTTCGAGATGGTCGATGGCAACACGGCGCAAAATTTTACGAGCGACAGCGGCCGCAGCGCGACTCTTTGAGTTTGCGTTCCGTGTGCCCTAATCGATTCGGACTCAATGACTTGGGTCCGAACCTTTGATACCGGAGCTCAGATCTCAGTCATCGATGCGAACCGTGTGCGGCGTCCGTCCCACCGCGATCGAGTTAACCGCCACCTTTTTGTCAGTGTCAATCACCGTGACATCGTCGCTCAGCCCGTTGGTGACGATCAGAAACTTTTCGTCCGCCGTGAGCGCCGCGCCCCACACGCGGTCGCCGGCCAGGATGTAGTCGGTCACCTCGCGGCTCGCCACGTCGACGACCGCCACATGCTTGGCGCGGCCGAGCGTGATGTAGGCCGTCGAGCCGTCGGCGGTCATCGCGAAATCGACCGGATTGATGTCGCCCTCGCGCATGCCGCGCTTCTCGAAGAAAATCTCGTCGAGCACTTCGTAGGTCTGCGCGTCCATGATCGAGACCGTGCCGCCGAGTTCGTTGGTCACCCAATATTCCTTGTCGTCCGGCGTCACCGCGCCGCGCCGCGGCCGGTTGCCGACCAAGATCTCGTCGAGGATCTCGCCGGCCCACGGATCGATGATGAAGATCGTGTTGGTGACTTCGGAGGTGACGAACACGACCTTGCCGTCGTTGCGGAAGGTGACGCCCTCGGGCTCGATGCCGACCTCTTCGATGACCCGCAGCGGTTTGCCGGAGGCGACATCGGTCACCGTGACCTCATTGTCGTCCTCGTTCGCCGCGACCAAGATCTCGCCGCTCGGATCGAGCTGAAAAATCTCCGGATCCTCGCCCGCTTCGATGGTGCCGACCACTTCGAGCGTCGCGACATCGATCACTTCGATCCGGTCATCACCGCTGGCGGCCACCAACAGCTTGGTCTTGTCCGGCGTCCAGCGCATGTCGCGCGGCCGATCGCC
>JANQOH010000437.1 GCA_028289725.1 Alphaproteobacteria bacterium | reverse complement strand
TAGGTCGAGAGCGGGACGCGCTTTACGTAACCCTTGTGGGTCACCGTGACGACCATGTCCTCGCGTTGGATAAGGTCCTCGATATCGTGCTCGAACTCGGCGTCCTCGATATCGAGGACCTTATCCAACGCGAGGACATGGTCGTCACGGTGACCCACAAGGGTTACGTAAAGCGCGTCCCGCTCTCGACCTATCGGGCACAAAGGCGCGGCGGCAAGGGACGCGCGGGCATGTCGACCCGCGACGAAGATTTCGTCAGCCAGGTTTTCGTCGCCAATACGCATACGCCGATGCTGCTGTTCTCTAGCCGCGGCATGGCCTACACGCTGAAGGTCTATCGCTTGCCGCTCGGCACGCCGCAAGCGCGCGGCAAGGCCTGGGTCAACCTGCTGCCGCTGCAGGAGGGCGAGAGCATCGCCACAATGATGCCTCTGCCCGAAGACGAGGATAGCTGGGATCAGCTCCACGTTATGTTCGCGACGTCGAAAGGAACCGTGCGGCGCAACGCCTTGTCCGATTTCACCAACATCAAGGCGAACGGCAAGATCGCCATGAAGCTGGTCGACGACAAAGGCGAGTCGCTTGGCGAATTGATCGGCGTGCAGCCCTGCAACGAGAACCAGGACGTTTTGCTGGCGGCGGCGAGCGGAAAAGCCATCCGCTTCCCGGTTACCGATGTGCGCGTGTTCGCTGGCCGCAACTCGACGGGCGTGCGCGGCATCAAGCTGCAAGAGGACGACACGGTGATTTCCATGTCGATCCTGGGACACGCGGAAGCGGATAGCACCGAAGCGCGTGACGCCTATTTGCGTTATGCAAACGCGCTTCGGCGTGGCGACGACGATCGGCCGGAACACGAGCCGGCTTTCGATCAACTGGCGGCGGAGGAGGAATTCATCCTGTCAGTTACCGCCAACGGGTACGGCAAACGGACCTCCGCCTACGAATACCGGATCGCCGGCCGCGGCGGCCAGGGCATCATCAATATCGAGACCTCCAGCCGGAACGGTCAGGTTGTCGCTTCGTTCCCGGTTGAAGACGAAGACCATATCCTATTGGTGACTGATGGCGGCCAACTGATCCGCTGTCCTGTCTCGGACATCCGCATTGCCGGCCGCAGTACCCAAGGCGTCACGCTGTTCAAGACCGCCGCCGACGAGCATGTGGTTTCTGTTTCCAGACTGTCCGAGGTCAATGGCGACGAGGACGGCGAAGACGACACCGGTGAACCGGATCCTGCCCAAGGAAATCCGGCGGCAAACGGGTCCTCGCCAGACGGCGGCAACGCCAAGTAATCAAGGCAACGCATCCGCCGAACCTTCGCGGTGCCGGCGCAGGCGTGCCCCTTAGAAAAATCGCGATCAGACAAGATTAGCCGGTCGCCTGCCTATGGCGCTTGGCGACATAATCGGGTCATATCTTGACCCGACGCCCTCGGAATGCGGATCGCGATGCGGTTCGGGGCATCCAGATGATGGCTTGGCCGCTCCCATCACGGCCATGCAAGACCGGCGAGGTGAGACACGATGGCGCCGATGCGCATTTGGTATCAGAGTTATGTCGACTACGAAAACGGCAAAACCTATTGGGACAATTTGCGCGCGCATTTGGCCGACATCGTCGATGACGGCACCACGGTCGACGTCAAGGGCATCACGCCGTTCGATTCCTATGCCCATCCGCTCGTGGAATTCCGCTGCGCCCGAGAGATGATCGCCAATGCGATTACGGCGGAACGCGAAGGATATGATGCGTTTGTCGTTGGCCATTTTCAGGACGCCGGCCTGTACGAAGCGCGTTCCGCGGTCGATATTCCCGTCGTCGCGCTGGGCGAGGCGTCGATGCTCTATAGCTGCCAGCTTGGCCAGCAGATCGGCATCGTCACGATCAATCCGCGCTTCATTCCCTGGTTCCGCCACCAAATCGGCAAATACGGTTTGGACGAACGCGTCACAGGCGTCGACGCCATGACCTTCGAGCCAGGACAAATCATGAAAGGATTTGACGGGCCCGATCTTTATGACGAAGCGAAGCGGTTATTTGACGAACAGGCCAAACCGCTTGTCGCGCGCGGCATCGATGTCTTGATCCCCGGCGGCGGCATCCCGATGCTGTTGTTCTCGCGCGAACACAATCACACGGTTGACGGCGCACCCGTGATCAACGGCATTCCCATCGTGGTCAAGATGGCGGAGATGGCGGTAAAGCTGCGCCGGCTCACCGGACTGAACGTCAGTCGAACGTCGGATTTCGTGCAGCCGCCACCGGAGATCATCGAGGAATTCATGACCCATCCAAAGGGCCTATGAGGTCTCCGCTGAAAGGCCGCGGCGGATGAGCCGACAGCGACAAGGGTATGACGATATTGCCTTGTGCGCGCCGGTCACGATTCCGTACACGCGCTATTCCTTACGCAGCGCCCATTGGTTCTGCGGACGGGCGCTCGCGGCGTTGCTTGAGAGCGCGGGCCTCCGCAAGACCGATGTCGACGGCTATTGCATTTCGTCCTTCACGCTCGCGCCGGACACGGCCGTAGGACTGACCCAGCATCTTGGCGTAACCCCGCGCTGGCTTGACCACATCCCGATGGGTGGCGCGAGTGGTGTCGTTGCATTGCGCCGGGCAGCCCGTGCCGTTCAAGCGGGCGACGCCGAAGTCGTCGCGTGCATCGCTGGCGATACCAACCATGTCGACAGTTTTCGCAAGACCATCGCGTCGTTTAGTCAATTCGCGAACGACGCAGTCTACCCTTATGGGTCAGGTGGCCCGAACGCGTCCTTTGCGTTTCTGACGGACCACTATATGCGGGAATATGGCGCCACCCGCGAAGACTTCGGAAAACTGTGCATCGCGCAACGTGACAACGCGCTGCGGTTTCCCTATGCCCTTATGAAACGCCCGCTCACCCTTGATGATTATTTGAACGCTCGACCTATCGCGGACCCGTTGCGTCTGTTCGATTGCGTGATGCCGTGCGCCGGTGCAGAAGCGTTCCTGGTCATGACGCAAGACCGTGCGCGAAAATTGGGCCTGCCTTTTGCCACGCTGTCCTCAACCATCGAACGGCACAATGCGTTTCCGGATGATCCGATCCAGATACGCGGCGGCTGGGCGATGGATGTGGACGACCTCTACGGCCTCGCCGGCATCGGCGCCCCAGAAATCGATTTCGTTCAGGCCTATGATGACTATCCAGTCATTTGCTTCCTGCAGATCGAAGATCTCGGCTTCTGCGGCAAAGGCGACGCATCGAAATTTGTGCGGGAGCACGCCCTCACGGTGAATGGCGATTTTCCGTTCAACACCTCGGGCGGGCAATTGTCAGTGGGACAGGCAGGCGCCGCCGGTGGTTTTCTTGGATTGATAGAAGCCATTAGACAGCTAACGGATCAAACCTTAGGTGACGCGGTTGAGAACGCACGGCACGGCCTAGTTTCGTGCTTTGGCATGATCAACTACGACCGGGGTCTGTGCAGTTCGGCCGCGATCCTGGGCCGGAGCGACGCATGACCACGCCGCTTCCGCCGCCGAAGCGCAAAGATCCAGTCAAGCGCACGCGCCAACCGACCTTGCCGCCGGCCAACCGGTCACGCGAAGCCCAAGGCCTCACTGCCATGGCGGCGGTTGGCCGGTTTGCGCTTCAGACCTGCACCGCCTGTGGTGCCGTGCAATACCCGCCCCGTCAGATCTGCGGCCAGTGCCTGAACGACGACCTGCCGTGGCAGGATGTCTCTCCCCACGGGCTTTTGCTGGCCGAAACGGTCTTGCATCATTCAAATGATCTTTTTTTCCGGGACCGTCTGCCGTGGCGGCTCGGCGTGGTATCGATGAACGCGGGCCCCTCCGTTGTTGCGCATGTGGCCGAAGATTGCCGACAGGGCGAACGCGTGCGCTTGTCGCTCGGGTTGGACCGCAGCGGCATGGCGGTGATGCAGGCGCGGCCGGAGACGCCGAGCGCAAATGAAGAGGACGATGGGCAATTGCGAGAAACGACATTCGATCCCAAGGACCGCCGTGTCTTGATCGTCGATGGCAAGACCGACCTCGGCCTCGCCCTCGCCAAAGCGTTTGGGGCAGCCGGCGCGCGTGAGATCTATCTCGGACACGCCGAACCCTGGAAGCGGAGCCCTAAACTTGCGGCCGCCGAGGCCTTGCCGAACGTCAACTTGTTTCCGCTGGACGTCACCGACACCGACTCCGTTCAAGAACTCGCCTCGCTGCTCGGCGGCAAAACCGAAATCCTCGTGAATAACAGCTACTACCTGCGCCAAGGCGGCGCGGTCGATCGATTTGATCTGAACACGTCGCGCGACGAAATGGATGTGCACTATCACGGCTTGTTGCGGCTCGCCGGTACCTTCGGACCGGCGATGCGCGGCCGCGGCGCGGACGGTGCACATGGCGCGACCGCCTGGGTCAACGTCTTTTCGCCCTACGCGTGGGTGAACAATCCCGCTTTCGGAACCTATTCAGCGTCCCAAGCCGCCGCCTTGTCATTGGCCCAGTGCCTGCGCGCCGAAATGACCGCCGGCGGCGTACGCGTGGTCAACGCTTTCGTCGGACCTTTGGACGATGAATGGCACCAATTGGTTCCGCCGCCCAAGCTGGAACCGGACATGGTCGCACGCCGCATCGTCGATGCCCTCAAAGACGGACGGGAAGACGTTCCGATTGGGGCAATCGCTGAAGAAATGGCGGCGAGATTGGCCGAAAATCCCAAGGAACTGGAACGCGAAATCCGGCTCTGATGCCGAGCGGAGAGAAGAGGAGGGCGGCGGCGCATGGCCGACAGCCAATCAAAAGAAGCATCAGGCGGCGTTTTGACCGGCCTGATGTCGGGCATTGTGGGCGGTGGCATCAAAGTGGTTGATCTCACCATGACCCTGCAGCCGGACGTGCCAACCATTGTCATGCCACCGGAATTTGGCCAGTCATGGCCGTTCAGAATGGAAGAAATCTCGAAGTACGATCACCGGGGTCCTTTTTGCTATTGGAACAATTTGTCGTGCGGCGAGCATACCGGCACGCATTTCGACGCGCCGATCCATTGGGTCTCCGGCAAAGACCTGCCGGAGAACGCAACCGACACCATTCCGGTCGAGAAATTTCTGGCCCATGCTTGCGTCGTCGATTGTTCGGACGCCGCCGCCAACGATCCGGACTATCTATTAACCATTGAAAACATTGAAGAATGGGAGGCGGCCCACGGTAAAATCCCGGCGCGATCTTGGCTGTTGATGCGCACGGATTGGTCACGCAAAGCGGATCCCGTCGCTTACATGAACATGGCAGACGACGGCGCGCACACACCCGGTCCGCATGAAGACCTGATCCCCTGGCTGATCGAAGAACGCGACGTGATCGGTTTTGGTTGCGAAGCGGTGGGAACCGACGCCGGCCAAGCGCAACATTTCAATATCCCATACCCGTGCCACTATCACATGCACGGCAACAACCGTTTCGGCCTGCCGGCGCTCACCAACTTGGATGCCTTGCCGCCGCAAGGCGCAATTCTCATCACACCGCCGCTCAAAATTCGCCAAGGCTCAGGCAGTCCGACACGCGTTCTGGCCTTGGTTGAGCAATAGCGGCCCGCCAAACGCAGACGCCAAATGCCCGCGCGCAATATTCAATGACCGAACCGGATCAAATCTATCGACCATCGGACGATGTGAGGCGCGCCGCGAACGCCAATGTCGGCAGCATGTTTGCCGCGCAGGCACGGCGGCATCCGGACGCCACCGCTCTACGAAGTGGCAGTCAGTCTCTGACATACCGCGAATTGAATGCCCGCGTGAATCGTTTGGCTCACGTGCTCCGGGGGCGCGGTGTCACGACCGGGGATCGCGTCGGCCTGCTGTCGCGCAATTGCTCTGAGTTCATCGAGGTAGAACTTGCCGCCGCGAAAATTGGCGCGATTACAACGAGCTTGAATTGGCGGCTGTCGCCCGGAGAACTCGCGCATTGTATCGAGCTAACGCGCCCGATGCTGTTGATTGTGCAGCCTCGTTACGCGGATGTGCTAACCGACGCCCGAGCCTCAAACATCGATAGGCTAACCATCGGACCCGACTATGAAACTTGTTTAGCGGATGCGCCCGACCATGAACCGGAAATCGAATCCGAACCTGAGGACGGGTTGGTTATCATTTTCACCTCGGGGACGACAGGGCTGCCCAAGGGTGCGCTGATCAGCCATCGTGCGATGATCGCACGCGCCATGATCTTCGGGGCGGAATGGCCGCCATCGAACGGTCATGCGTTTGTCGCCTGGACACCGCTTTTTCACATGGGCGCCAATGACTTTTCGCTCGCGACTCTGTTGCGCGGCGGCAAAGTGATGGTGATTGACGGATACGATCCCGAGGCATTGATCGAGGCGATCGAAGCCGAGTACATCCATCACCTGGCGTTGATCCCGGGCATGATCGCCGAATTCATCGAGATCGTTCGGGCGCGGGGCATACGGCCCAAAGGGATTGGCATGATCGGAGCGATGGCCGACCTCGTGCCGCGCACGCAGATCGCGGAAATCACAACGCTTTTGGACGCCCCGTTTCTAAACACATTCGGGTCCACGGAAACCGGCATGCCGCCCGCCACCGGCAATACGATCCCGGTTGGCGAAGCGCCGACATCGCTCGCGAAGTGGCCAAACGACTTCTGCGAAATCCGCCTGGTGGACGCTGACGACAACGACGTTCCGGACGGTGAGCCGGGCGAGCTCGCAATTCGCGGCCCGTCTTTGTTTTCAGGCTATTGGGGTAACCCGGAAGCCAATGCCGAGGCCTTTCGGGGCGGGTGGTTCCATATGGGCGATGCGTTCCGCCGCAACCCGGACGGCAGCCTCCATTTCGTCGACCGCGTCAAATACATGATCAAATCCGGCGGCGAGAACATCTACCCGGCGGAGATTGAGCAGCACATTCTCGCCCATCCCCAGGTCGCCGATGCTGCGGTGGTACGCAAACCCGACGCGAAGTGGGGAGAGGTCCCAGTGCTCTTCGTTGCCCGCCAGGATGACTCTCTCACCGCGGACGACTTACTCGGCGCCTGCCCCGGCAAACTCGCCAATTACAAACTTCCGAAGGAAGTCCACTTCATCGGTTTGAACGACTTCCCGCGCAGCACCACGGGCAAAATCCAACGCCACGATCTCGAGGCCCGGCTCCGTCAGGCACAGGAAGCGGCGGATCTCGCCTAAGCGAAAACCATCCAGATTCCGGCGAGCGCGATCAGAACAACGACAAAAATCGGCGATGCGGCCATTGCGGCCTCGCGCCGTGACAGAGGATAGTCCGATCTGAGATCCGCGACCGTGTGGCCGTTCTGCCGCGCGTATGGACTATCAAGCAAGACATGCGTTTGCAGCAACGTCATGGACCACGCAACGATCCCAAGAACGACCACCAGCGGAAATTCGTAACCAACCAACACGTTGCCGAGCACGGCATTGTTCGCGATCCGGCTCAAAAGAATGAGAGGGATGAAGAACAGACACATGCCGAGCGTAAAGGTGGATAGGGCGATTATGGATTTTTCTTTGCGGCCCAGATGGTCGCATATGTTCTTCGATGCCAATGACTGGCCCGGCGCCCAGAACAAATTCAATGCCATAGTCCGACTTTCGCTTTCAAATCAGCCCCGTCATGTATGCCCAATTCGCCTCCGAGAAAGGGCGAAACCCGCACTTCCGGCAAATATTTCCGGCCGGTTCAATTTATTGACTTCGGAGTGACGGAAGAGCGAAACCGCAACAATCAAGGCGCAGGCAGCACCTTGCGCGTACTCCGCCGCGCCACGGACATCATTTCACTGGCGAGTCGAAACCGGCCCGGATCGGCGGTAACGGCGAAAAACTTACTCCGCCGCCGGCCTCTCTGTATCGACATTGACGCGCCCAAATGCCGCTTCCATTTCGCGACGGATTTTGACGGCCTGATCGGATTCATCGATGGCTGCGTCCGCCCAGGTGAGCTGTTCGCCTTCCGCGATATCGCGGGTGAGGGGAACGTCGCTGGCGAGGCCGAGGGGGAGGCCGCCCATTTCGAGCGATTTTGGCGCTGGAACCTGTTTTCCCCACACCATATAGCCGCCTTCGCCGTCGAGAATTTCGCCTTTCTTCAAAGGCCGCTTCGCAGTGGCCACGACATCAGACCGGAACCCGGTGGGCGAGCCTGTCGGTTCTTCGCGGAGCGCGGCGGACGCGACAGAGATGCCGAGTTCGAGGCCGATCATGTGCGTCGGACGATAGAGCGCCGCATACTGGAATGTGCTGTCCGGCAGTGTGTGGTATTCCTCGAAGCAGTGGCGGACATAATCATTGTCGCCTTCGATCACCACGTAGGTGCCGAGCATCAGATCGTTCTCAACCGGCGTCATGTCCCGGTGCAGCGATGACACAACTTCCGTCGTGCCTTCGTGGCTCGTCGACCCGCCGGCCGATTTCGGCTTCAGCACTTCCGCGAGGTCATTGAACGAACAGGGCGGAAAGCTGAGACCGTCCGGTTGCGGGGTTAGGCCGGTGGCGTTGCATACCGCCGTCATCTCAATGCCCGATTTCGTCCCGTCAATGAACGAATTGAACATCTTCGGATTCATGCCGCCGCGTTCCGCCGTCTCGCGGCCGAAGTGGAAATAGTCCCACACGGTCTCGGGCGTCGATTGATGGAATTTTGGGTGATACCGCGTGCCTTTGCCGGCGCAGATGACTTTGAAGCCGCACGCGCGCGCCCAATCGACATGCTCCGCGATGAGTGCCGGTTGGTCGCCCCAGGCCAAACTGTAAACGACGCCGGCTTGTTCCGCGCGCCGGGCGAGCAATGGACCGGCCACAACGTCGGCCTCGACGTTCACCATGATCACGTGCTTGCCATTGTCGATCGCCGCGAGGCAATGGCGGATGCCGATCCTGGGATCGCCCGTGGCGTCGATCAGAACGTCCAGCGCCGGATGCGCAATGAGCGCCATGGCGTCATCGCCAATATGCGTCGCGCCCGATTTCGCCGCATCATCCAGGTCAGTGGCCGCGATCTGTTCGTCGCTCCATCCGGTCGTGCGGCAATTGGCGCGCGCGCGTTCGACATTGAGATCCGCGATACCGAGGATCTGCAATCCCGTCGTCAGTCGCGCTTGGGCCAAAAACATTGCGCCGAACTTCCCGGCCCCGATCAGACCCGCCCGAACCGGCTCGCCGGCTTCCGCCCGTGCCGCCAAAAGTCTCGACAAATTCATGCGATCCCTCCACCCATCAGTCGCTCGACCCTGTGTCCTGCCATGGTACGGCGATTTACAGCAATAAGACACCGCGACAGACACGCACGCCGCGTGTAGAAATCGATCCCGACACCAAACGGTCCTCCCGAGGCAATGCGATGACCCGCCTACACGGCGCTCTGCTGATCGTCGGCGCTACATTCTGTTGGAGTACGGGTGGGATTCTCGTCCGCTCGGTGAGCGCCGATGTCTGGACAACAGTGTTCTGGCGTTCGCTGGTGCTTGCATTGGTTTTGGGCGGTTACTTATTGGTCCGTCACGGCGCGCGAACGCCGGAGGTGTTTCGCGCAATTGGGCTCGCGGGCATATTCTCCAGCCTTCTGATCGCGGCCTCGTTCGTGCTGTTTCTGCTGGCGATTGCCAATACGTTGGTTGCCAACGCCATGGTGATCATGAGCTCGGCCCCCTTGGTCTCCGCCGTGTTGGGCCGCATTTTCCTCAAAGAGCATGTGAAACCGCTGACCATCGCGGCGATCGCCGTCGCGCTCGCTGGGATCGGCGTGATGGTTCTGGGAAACGGCGAGACCGGCGCTGGGTCCGCGTCCTTGCTCGGCAGCCTGTGTGCGTTTGGCGTGGCGCTCACCTGGGGCACAAACATTGTCGTGGTGCGCGCCGCGCGCAATGTCGACTTGTTGCCTGCAATGAGTCTGGCTGGGGTGTTGGCGGCCCTTGCGGTATTGCCGGTGGCCGAGCCGTTCGGCGTATCGGCGCGTGATTTCGGTTTCATGGCCCTCATGGGGACGGTTCAGCTGGCCTTGGGTTTGTTCCTGTTCCTTCGCGGCGCGCCCTATCTGCTGGCGGCCGAAGTCGGTTTGCTGGCGCTGCTTGAGACGGTGCTTGCGCCGATATGGGTTTGGATCGGCGTTGGCGAGGTGCCCACAACCTCGACGTTGATCGGCGGCGCGATCGTGATCGGTGCGCTGGCAGCGCACTCCGCGCTTGGCATACGGCGCAGCAAACCGCCCGTTGGCATGACCTGAAACTATGTCGAATTCAGATTGCCCCAACTCGATACATTTCTGATGCGAATGGCGATCACCGGGCGCGCCGCGAGGTTCATGTCCCGGTATTGCGCATAACGCTCACGAAGAAGAACCACTGCCAGATAGTGCTCGGGGCCCTCTTCCAGAATTTCGGCGGGACCGCGCACCATGACCCAGCCAAGCTGAGACCAATTCTCATCATCATAGTGATCCGCGACGATGGCGACCTGAGGGTTGGCCGCGATGTTGCGGAGCCGTTTGAGCTCTTGCGCCGGGCCCTGTTTGGGCTTTTCGTCGATGGCGATGTACGCGCTGTCGCCCGTGATTGCGTAGCAAACCGGAACCACGTGCGGCGCGGCGGACGGATCCGCCGTGGCCAGGCGTGCGACGCGTTGGCGGTCCACAAAAAGACGTTGCTCGGGCGTTAGAAAATCAGGCACCAGTCAGGTTAAGCTCCAAAGGCGTTGCTTGCGAAACGACCGACCAGGCACGTATGCGCGACACCGACGGTCCATTGTCGCAGCCCCCAACTTGGCCGGCGATTCGCTGGATTGCACCATCGACACGGGAGTGGGCGTCCCATTCAAGCCCAAATAAGCGCGGCAATTGGGCCAGGACTCACTCCTGATCCCATATGTCTAAGGGGCCCTCAGCCATTCGTCTCACATAGTGGACGGCCAGCAGAAGCAATTGCAATCGGTCGCATGAGGTAGATTGCCAGGTCGGCGACCTTGTCGTCTTGGCCCGGGGCGCATACGATTTTCCAGGGGGCCGAAGGAGGTTAGGTCTCACAATGGCCGAATCCACTCACAGTCGAAAGCTGGCAGCGATCTTGGCTGCCGATGTCGCCGGCTATTCGCGCCTAATGGCGGCTGACGAGTCCGCGACGGTTGCCGCGCTCAATCAGGGCCGCGAGACCTTTCGCGAGCGCATTGGGGCGCGCGGCGGTCATCTAATCGATACCGCCGGCGACAGCATCCTGGCGACGTTTCCAAGTGTCGTAGAAGCGGTGCAATGTGCGGTCGAAGTTCAAAAGGCGCTCAAGGAAAAGAAC
The DNA here is from genome assembly GCA_028289725.1 of Alphaproteobacteria bacterium. Taxonomy (GTDB): domain Bacteria; phylum Pseudomonadota; class Alphaproteobacteria; order UBA7887; family UBA7887; genus JAKZSU01. The sequence continues at coordinate 4,807 of JANQOH010000437.1, read as the reverse complement.
GAATCCTTGCCCGAAGAGCGGCGGATGCGGTTTCGCATCGGCGTCAATCTGGGCGACGTGATTGAACAGGCCGACGGCACAATCTATGGCGACGGTGTCAATGTCGCCGCGCGCCTGGAAGGGCTCGCTGAACCGGGCGAAGTAACGATCTCCGAGGACGCCTATCGGCAGGTCATGCGAAAACTTGGACTGGGCTTCCAAGATATCGGCGAACACGACGTCAAAAATATCCCCGAGCCCGTCCATGCTTTCCGCGTGCTGCCCGAGGGTGCCGACTTGCTCGCGGCATCCGCTTCACGGTGCAGCCCCGCGGGACGCAAGCGTACGCGACTGATCGCCAGTGCGGCCGTGGTGGTTCTGGTGATTGCCGGTGCCGCGGCGTGGCAACTGACTCAGCAGTCAGGCTCGGAAGAGGCCAGCGCGCCCAGGGAGTCATCGTCGCCGGTTGCCACGACGGAAATGACCGATGGCCCTTCGATCGCGGTCTTGCCTTTCACGAACTTCAGTGGCGATGCGGGTCAGGATTATTTTGTCGACGGCATGACCGAGGCGATCATAACCGGCTTGTCGAGAGTTCCGGAATTGCTCGTGATCTCACGCGGTACCAGCTTCACCTACAAGGGACGGTCGGTTCAGATCGATGAGGTCGGGCGCGAGCTCGGCGTCCGTTACGTCATGGAAGGCAGTGTCCAAAAAGCCGGCGATCAGGTGCGTATTACCGCGCAGCTCATCGACACGATGAACGACACGCACGTCTGGTCGAAGCAATTCGACCGTGCGCTGACCGACGTGTTCGCCCTGCAGGACGACGTCACGAACGACATCGTCAACGGCATGGAAACGACGCTCGGCGGCGACGTTCAAATGGCCGCCTCGCGGCCGCCCACTGAAAATCTCGATGCCTACGACATCTATTTAAAGGGCATGGAAAAGTTTCGCATCACGACCATCGACACCAATGCGGAGGCGGGCCAGCTTTTTGAAGCAGCAATTGCCTTGGACCCCGAATTCGCCGCAGCCCATGCCGGATTGGGCTGGACGTATCTAAGGGCTTGGATTCTCCAGTGGAGCAACGATCCGAGCGATTTCGAGAAGGCGCATGAACTTGCGCTCCGGTCTGTCGACCTTGATCCGTCTCTGTCCGAAGGCCATCAGGCGCTGTCGCAGGTTCATTTGTGGAGTCGTCGCTATGGCGACGCGAGGGCGAGTGCGCTAACCGCGATCAAAGTTGAACCGAACAATGCCGAAGGGTACCGCGCGCTCGCCAGCATCAATAATTTCGATGGCCGGCCGCAGGAAGCGGTGCAGGTGTCCGAGGAGGCGCGGCGTCGCGACCCAAGCCAACAATGGCTCGACGATTGGGCCTTGGGCCACGCGCGCTTGCTCATGAACGACTTGGATGGCGCGGAGGCGGCATTGACGGACAGCATCGCGCATAATCCCAATTTCCTGCCCTCCCACGCCTATCTCAGCGTGATCTATTTCGAAGAAGGCGATACGGACGCCGCGTTGGCATCTTTGGAACGGGCGACGGCTTTGAGTCCGCAAATCAGCATCGACCGGATCGCCCTGAGCCTGCCGTACCGCGATGAAGCGGTTCTTGACCGCATGGTTGCTGCTTGGCGCGGTCTTGGCATGAGCTAGATCCCGCCACCGATCAAGGGTTGCCTCAGATTAAATGGCCATCCCCCTGGACCAATGGGACGCGCTATGGGCTATAAGAGGGCCGAACAGGGCGCGGGGCCGAATTCAAGGGGAGAAAGCGGGTTGAAACTGGCAATTGCGATGCCTCGTGGGAAAAGTGCGATCAGCGAGGTGGGGGATGTCTGACGAACGCGTAGGTGTCTATCCCGGGACCTTCGACCCGCCGACCTTAGGCCATGTCGATATCGTGAAACGCGCCCTTCGCGTGGTTGATCGGTTGGTCGTCGGCGTCGCGGTGAACGCCGGAAAAGGACCGATGTTCACGATCGACGAGCGCGTGGCAATGGTCGAGGAATCTGTGCGGCAAGAGCTCGGCGATGCCCTCGCGGCACGGGTGCAGGTCACGCCATTCCGAAATCTCCTGATGCATTTCACCGTCAGCCAAGGTGCGCAGGTGATTGTGCGTGGTCTTCGCGCGGTCTCGGATTTCGAGTATGAGTTTCAGATGGCCGGCATGAATGCTCGCCTGGAGCCGGAAGTCGAAACGGTGTTTTTGATGGCCTCCGAGGGAATTCAGTTCATTGCCTCGAAATTGGTCAAAGAGATCTTTCTTTTGGGCGGAGATGTGACGCCTTTCGTCCCCGCCAATGTTGCACAGCGCTTGGAAGACCATATATCCAGGCAACAAACGGCGACGGGCTAGGGCCGGTCGTCCATAATTAAGGAAAACCGCCATGCGACGGATCGTCACTTCCCTGCTTGCCGCGGCTGCTCTTATTTTGGGCACAGCGCAAGCCAACGCCGGAGAACCTGAGAATATGTTGTATATGGACCTGGAGCACGGCCGCGTGGTCATTGAATTGCGGCCGGATCTCGCGCCAAAACATGTGGCGCGGATCAAGGAGCTTGCGCGTGATGGCTTTTACGACGGCCTAACCTTTCACCGCGTCATCGAAGGGTTCATGGCCCAAGGCGGCGATCCCATCGGCAATGGCACCGGCGGTTCGGGCCAAAATATTCCGGCCGAGTTCTCCAAACCGAGTGTCGCTAAACATGTGCGTGGAACCGTGTCCATGGCACGCGCGCAAAATCCGGATAGTGCCGACAGTCAATTTTTTATTTGTTTTGAACCGGCTCCCTTTTTGGATGGTCAGTACACGATTTGGGGCCAGGTCACCGAAGGCATGGAATATGTCGACATGATCAAGCGTGGCGAGCCCGTCCGCGACCCGGACAAAATCGTCCGCATGCAGGTTGCGGCCGACGCGGAATAGACACGGCTAACCCTACATCTGAGCGGCGCTTGGAACATGCCGGGCGTCGCGCGTGGCGGAGCGACGCCGAACGATGCGCGTTGACGCCTTCGATTTCGATTTACCGAAAGACCTGATTGCCGAGCGGCCCGTCTCGCCGCGCGACGCCGCGCGCCTCCTGGTGGTCGAGGGATCACAATTGCATGACCGGCATGTAAGCGACCTGCCGGACCTGCTTGCGCCGGGCGATTGCCTGGTGGTCAACGATACCAAGGTGATCCCCGCCCGCTTGTCCGGCAAACGCGGCGAAGCGCGCGTCGAGTTGACGTTGCATCGCATTGAGCCCGATGGACAATGCGCGGCCTTTGCGCGGCCGGCCAAACGCCTGCACCCAGGCGACACTATAAGCTTCTCGGACGGATTCGAGGCTGTGGTGTCCGGCCGGGACGGCGGCGAGGTGAGCCTCACATTCAACAAAAGGGGTGATGCGTTTTGGGCAGCGCTCGAAGCCCATGGCGCCATGCCGTTGCCGCCCTATATTCGGCGCACGGGCGGGCCGGATGCGCAAGACGCGTGCGACTATCAAACGATGTTCGCCAAGGAGCGCGGGGCGGTCGCGTCGCCAACCGCGGCACTGCACTTTACGCCGGCCGTTGCGGACGCCCTCGATGCACGCGGCGTGACGCGCGTTGCTCTAACTCTGCATGTCGGAGCGGGCACATTCTTGCCCGTCAAGGTCGAGGACACGGACAACCACACAATGCACAGCGAGTGGGGCCGGATTAGCACGGCGGCCGCAGCGGCGATCAACGAAGCCCGCGCCGCGGGGGGCCGGATCGTCGCGGTCGGCACCACATCGCTGCGGCTGCTCGAGTCGGCGACCGACGCGCGCGGAATCGTGCGCGCTTTCAAGGGCGAGACGGATATCTTCATCACCCCCGGCTATCGATTTCGCGCGGTTGATCGTTTGCTCACCAACTTTCATTTGCCGCGATCGACATTGTTCATGCTGGTCTCCGCGTTTAGCGGTCTCGAGACGATGCAAGCGGCCTACGCCCACGCGATCACGAATAGCTATCGGTTTTATTCCTACGGTGATGCCTGCCTTTTGACGCCGGAGAACACGCCGTGACCGCGTTCGAATTTGCCGTGGAAGCACAAGACGGAGCGGCCCGCGCCGGCCGGATTGTCACCGCGCATGGTCCGGTCGAAACGCCGGCCTTCATGCCGGTCGGCACCGCGGGCACCGTGAAAGCGATGACACCGGACGCAGTGGCCGGCACGGGCGCCGACATCGTGCTTGGCAACACATACCACCTTATGTTGCGGCCTGGCGCCGACCGCATCGAAAAGTTGGGCGGTTTGCACCGCTTCATGGGATGGCCCGGCCCGATCCTGACCGACTCGGGCGGTTTTCAGGTGATGTCGCTTGCCAAACTGCGCACGCTCGACGAAGACGGCGTGACGTTCCAGTCGCACATCGACGGTAGCCGCCACCGGTTAACGCCGGAAACGAGTATCGATATTCAGCGACAGCTTGACGCCACGATCACCATGGCGTTCGACGAATGCACGCCCTTTCCCGCCACGGAAGAGCAAGCGCGAGAATCAATGGAGTTGTCGATGCGATGGGCCGCGCGCAGCAAGCAAGCCTTCGCTGAGCGGGCCGGCTATGCGCTGTTCGGGATCGTACAGGGCTCCGTGTTCCCCGCGCTGCGCCAGGCATCTGCCGCGCGCCTGACGGACATCGGCTTTGATGGATACGCGATTGGCGGCTTGGCCGTAGGCGAGGGGCCGGACGCGATGATCGAGACCACGGCCCATACCGCCGGTTTGCTGCCCGCGGATCGTCCGCGTTACCTGATGGGGGTCGGCCGGCCACAGGATCTTGTCGCGGCGGTCCATGCCGG
>JANQOH010000369.1 GCA_028289725.1 Alphaproteobacteria bacterium | reverse complement strand
GGATTCCATTTACGGCGTTCACAATATGCCCGGTCTTCCCACCGGTTCGATTGCGTTGTCACCGGGGCCGGTGATGGCGGCCGCGGACTCGTTCACGGTAACGGTCCAAGGCAAAGGCGGCCATGGTGCGATGCCGCACCTCGCCGTCGATCCGGTGGTGGCTGTCTCCGCGATGGTGAGCTCGCTTCAGAGCCTCGTGTCGCGCGAACTTGATCCGACCAAGACCTTGGTCATTTCCGTAACACGCATTCATGGTGGCGACGCCTTCAACGTCATACCGGACACGGTCGAGTTTGGCGGTACTGTCCGCTACTTCGATGACGAAGTGGGCGCGCGGACCCAGGAACGCATGCGCGCGATTATCGATGGCGTGGCGTCGGCCCACGGCGTCACGGCCGAGATGAAATATGATGCCGGCTATCCGGCGACTCGAAATCATGAAGCGGAAACCGAGTTTGCCCGCGGCGTGGCCGCGGAGGTTCTGGGCGGCTCGGCGTCCGAACAATGGCCGACCATGGGCTCGGAGGATTTTTCCTTCTTTCTGAACGTGAAGCCCGGTGCCTATGCTTTTGTCGGCAATGGGGACGGCCAAGACTGCGTCACGGTTCACAATCCCAAATACGACTTCAACGACGAAATTCTGCCGGTCGGCGCAAGCTTCTTCGCCCGACTCGTCGAGACGGCGCTGCCGCGGGCGGACGCCGCGTAGCGTCTCGGGTCGCATTTCATCGCCAATTCGCGCTTGAGGCGCCTGGCCATGCCGCACTTCGCCGCCAACATCTCAATGATGTTCACCGAGTTCGATTTTTTGGATCGGTTTCAGGCGGCAGCGAACTGCGGTTTCCGGGGCGTCGAGTTCTTGTTTCCTTACGATTGGCCCGCAGGAGAACTAGCTAAACGATTGCTTGGTAATGGTTTAACCCAGGCGTTGTTTAACGTGCCGCCGGGTGATTGGCAGGCGGGCGAGCGCGGATTGGCCGCGGTGCCGGGACGGGAACAGGCGTTTCGCGATGGATTTGAACGCGCGCTGGACTATGCGGAAAGCTTGCGGTGCAAACAATTGCATGTGATGGCCGGGTTGTTGGCAAGCGAGTCGGATCGCCCGTCGGCCCACGCATGTTATGTTGAAAATCTCGCCTGGGCGGCGGACCGCGCCGCGCAAAGCGGTGTGCGGGCGTTGATTGAACCGATCAATACGCGCCGAGACATGCCAGGTTATTTTTTGTCGACGACAGCGCAAGCGCGGGACGTCATGGCGGAGGTTGGCAGCGACAACTTGTATCTGCAGTGTGATCTCTACCACGTGCAAATCATGGACGGCAATTTGGCCGACACGATCACCGAGAACTTATCGAAGATCCGACACTTTCAGATTGCCGGCGTGCCCGGCCGCCATGAACCGGACAATGGTGAGATCAATTACCCATTCCTTTTCAGTTTGATCGACTCTCTCGGATATGACGGTTGGATCGGCTGTGAGTATCGACCGGCCGGCGCGACCGTCGACGGTCTGGCCTGGGCCTTCGACTTTGGCATCAGCGGACATGGCGGCGGTTGAGGATTTCTGTGCGTTTGCGGCGCTCAAATGTGATCGTGATCGTATGGCGCCACCCACTGTCTCCGGCAATATCGGCTCATGGCTAGCCGCCATTCTGCGCGCTTGAGGAGCAAGGAGGGGGTCACACGGTGTCGGTAACGCGGGAGGATGTAGAGCGGTTGCGCCACACCGCGACCTCGGACGTGCGAAAACATATCGCGACCGAGATTAGCGCCGACTACGCGGCCGGTCGCCTGTCGCCCAGATCACGCGCCGAAGCCCTAGCCATTTTCCGTCAGCTCCTTGGCGATGTCGAAGCGGCGGTGCGCGCCGCAATGGCGGACAGTCTCCGCCATACCCTGGAATTGCCGCGGGACATTGCGCTGGCGTTGGCCCGCGACGTGACCGAGGTCGCGACGCCCATGCTCGAGGAATCGGAGGTCCTGACCGAGCAAGATCTAATCGACATCGTGCACCAGCCCGTCTCGGACGACTTGCGCGATCGGCTCGCGACGAGCGACGAAACAAAGATCAGTGCGGAAGGGGAGGCGCGCCGCATCGCGATCGCCAAGCGTCGAAAAATTCCACCACGTCTTGCCGCCGCACTCGTGGAAGATGGCACGCCGCTGGTGGCCGCCACATTGCTGGGCAATCACGGCGCGCGGCTGGTCGAAGCGGTGGTTCATCGGATCATCGACCGCTTCGGCAATCATAGGAAAGTCCAGTCCGCGCTGGTCGATCGTTCGACGCTGCCCGTTACGGTCGTCGAACGGCTAATGTTCCTGGTGTCGGAACGACTGCGTGATCGCCTCATCTCGTCCCATAACGTATCGCCGATCGTTTTGTCGGGACTGGTCAACCAAGTGCGCGAATCCGCCACCTTGGAATTGCTCAAGGGCGACATTTCGGGCCAGCGCAGCGCGCGTCTCGCCGAGGGCTTGGGGCGCCAAGAGCGGTTAAGTCCGACCATCTTGCTGCGCGGGCTTTGTTTGGGCGAGTTCGCCTTTGTCGAGGCGGCTCTGGCGCAGCGATCGGGATTGGCGTTCGAGACCGTCCGCAATCGGCTGAGGAATGGCACTGATTTCGACCGTTCGCAGATTTTTCGGCGCACCGGATTGCCCGACGAACTCAAGGATGTGTTCATGCACGCCATGGCTGAGGCGTATCGGCTGTTGGACCAGGGAACGACCGGCAACCGCGAGACATTCTGCGAACGGATGGTTCAATCACTTTCCGTACTTGTTGCCGACAGACGGGGCGCCCCGAACGAGATCGGCCTGAACCACAGAGATCTGGACTATTTATTGTCGCTTCTCGGCAAAGGGTTCGCCCCCCCGGTCGCGATTGTAACCGATGAGGCGCCTGGCGCGCCCTAGGCCGCGAACTCTGTCAGAACCTGACCGGGCCGGGCGCCATTTGCCACCAGTCCGAATTCGTCGGCCGCGCGGATACCGTTGACCCAAACGCCGTGCACGCCGACGGGATCGCACACCAATCGGCTCGCCCCGGCCGGCAGGTCGTAAACACGCCGGTTTGGCTTGCGTCCGACCGTATCCGGATCGAACAGCATCAGATCGGCCCAGGCCCCGGCGACAAGACGTCCTCGATCAGGAATGCGGAAAATATCGGCCTGCCGTGCGGTCAATTTGTGAACGGCTTGTTCGAGCGGCATGAGTCCGACATCGCGCACCCAATGGCCATACATATGAAGGGCGTAGCCTGCGTCGCAGAAAAATGTCAGGTGAGCACCGGCGTCGGACAGGGCCACGGCGCAGTGCGGATCCTTCAACATCCGGCCGACCGCTTTTTCGTCGGAGTTGAGCAGTACCGATGAAAACACCGTGTCCATGTTCTCCGACAGGCCGAAATCCAAGAACCAATCGAGCGGATGCGCGCCTTCGGCCTTGGCGAGTTCGGCGATGCTGTGGCCCTCACGGCATTCGTTGCTCCGGTCGCCCGCCATCGCGATCCGGATCGCGTTCCAGTCGCCGTTAAAGGCGCGCAACCGGTCTTGGTTCTCGATTTCCGCCTTCATGGCGTCGCGGAATGACGCGTCGCGATAAACCGACGCGACAGACTCGCCCTCAGCCGCCATAACTGGCCGCCACGCCTCGTAACTTTCCATCAGGTACGGATTGCGCAGGGTGAAATCCATGGTCAGCGGGCAACAGGAGGTCTGACCGTAGAGTTCGTGCCCGCGCTGGTTTGCCGCGGCGATTTCCGAGTAAGCCCGATCTGTTGCATCAGGTTGCGCCGGATTATGCAAAAGCGCGGCGATCATGACCGGCCGGCCCGAAGACTTGGCGAGGTCCTCTAGATATTCGGTTCGCGTGTCGCTGCCACGCGTCAGCATAAACACGCCGCGGCCTGACTCGCCCATTGCGTTGGTCAACGCGCTGATTTCCGTCTCTTCCGCAAGCAGCGACGGCATGGGCACCCCGCCTTCGCCGTTATGACCTTCGAACGTTGAGGTGGCGAAGCCGATGGCGCCCGCCGCCATGCAGTCGCGCACGACGTCCGCCATTTCCGCGACTTCGTCGTCCGTGGCGGCGCGCTCGGTCGCATCGTCGCCCATGACCCAAGTGCGCACGGCGGAGTGACCGCAATAGACCGCGACGTTCGGCCCGACACCGCGCTTGGCGACCGCACCCAGATATTCCGGGAAGGTCTCGAAATCCCAATTCACTCCGGCTCGAAGGGCGTCGAGCGACATGCCTTCGACATTGCAGAGATTGCGAACGGTGATGTCGCGGTGTTGCGGACGGCAAGGCGCGATCGCGAAACCGCAATTGCCCATGATCATGGTGGTCACGCCAAGCGCGGAAGACGGTTCCAACCACGGATCCCAAGTCACTTGCGCGTCGTAGTGGGTGTGAATATCGATCGCGCCGGGCGCCAAGGCGCGGCCGTCTGCATCAATGATTTCCGCCGCGTCCCCTTCGACCTGACCGACAGCGCGGATGCGTCCGTTTTTGACCGCGAGATCGCCTTCGAACGGGGCGCCGCCGGTGCCGTCATAGATCCGCGCGTTGCGAATGATCAGATCGTCCATCACACAATCCCTTCCAGGGTCAAAATTCGCCCAAGGGACCGGACTTGTCTATGCCGCGCCATCACGGTCTGCCATGCGCGAACTGCCGCACACCGTTGCGGGACGCCAATCTAGCGCATGCCGGCGAAGGGATTACTCGGCCGCGTGTTCTAGCTGGTCCAATTGATCGGGACGGAGCGGGAGCGATACGCCAATCATGCTGTCGCGTGTGACGAGTTTGGCCAAGCGATCCTCGGACCAGCCCTCTGTGCCCGCTGGACGCTGCGGCAAGATGAGATACCGCATGTCGGCGGTCGAATCATGCACACGCAATTCAATGCCGTCGGCGATATCGGTACCGAATTCCCGCAGGACCGCACGCGGTTCGTTGATCACACGCGAGCGGTACTCGCGGCCTTTGTACCAATCGGGCGGCAATCCGAGGATTGTGCGCGGATAGCAGGAGCACAATGTGCAGACAAACAAGTTGTGCACATCTTCAGTGTTCTCGACGACGACAAGCAACGTGCCGTCAACCGCTATGCCCAATTCTTCGGCTGCTGCGCTGCCGTCCGCGAGCATGCGTTTCTTGTATTCCGGGTCGACCCACGCACGCGCCACCATCCGCGCACCCAACTCCGGGCTACGAGCGTCCATGCGTGCCATAAAGGTCGCGATTTCGTCTTCGGTGACGACGCCTTTCTCGATGAGCAATTCGCGCACCGCGATCGCCAGGCGTTTGTAGTGATTGTCCTTAACGCCGTGGCGCAAATGGGCATGGTCGGTCATGGCGACGAGTCTCCGGCCGCTGGTTCCAGCCAATGTTCATAAATCTCGATTTCAACCTTGTCTTGCGGCGGTCCGGCATAGTTCGGCCAGACATGCGTCTGGTCGAACCGCACGCGATAGAGCGTTTGCTTTGGCAATCCGTCTTCCCCGTATGCAAGCGCTTCCGGGTTCCGAAAATCGCCGCATATGCGCTCAATCTCGCCGATCTTTCCGCGAATATAGTAGGGCGTCCGCAAATGGGGTTTGCGCGGTTCGTTTGGCGGATCCCAGTCTTGAACGCGCACTTTTTCACCAACGGAGAAACGTCCGCTCACGCCTCTAACTCCGCGTCTGGCCGCTGCTCGATTTCGGCGATCCGTGCGTCAACCTCGGCTTGGTCGAGAACACCTTTTTCCACCAAAATTTTTCCGATGGAGGCAATCCAGCGTTCGTAATAGGTCAAGGTTTCGTAAGCGTTTGGTTCCAGGGACTCGATGCCGCGCCGCAATTCATCGACCCGCATTAACCGCTTTTCCTGCACCAAGAGTGAGAACATGGCGTCGATCCGCTTTTCCCACGGATCATAATCGTGCTCCGCCATATTGACGGGACCGGCCGGCTCGCCGCCCATATCGTGATGACTGCGCATAGATCCCAATTCCTTCGGCTAGACGCTCATTGTGCGCGCCGATAAAACGTTTGCAAGGGCGGGTCAGGAGATGCGGTCGACTAGGTCGCCGACCGCTGCGCCGATTTCGTCCGGCGAGTCTTCTTGGATGAAGTGGCTGCCCTTGACCGTCACTTCGGTCTGGTTCGGCCAGGCGCGGCAGAATTCGCGCTGGGCGCCAACCAGGATGGCGCCGGGGTCGGCGTTGATGAATAGCTTCGGCATGTCGCTTTGGCTGAGCCACTCGGAATAAGCGTCGGCGATCGCGACCACATCGGGCGGCTCGCCGTCGATCGGGATTTGGCGTGGCCAGGTGAGCGTCGGGCGCCGCGATTCACCGGGTTCGACGAAGCGCTTGCGATAAACCGCCATTTCTTCGTCGGTCAGTCCTCGCAAGATGGCATTGGGCAGGATGCGATCGACGAAGATGTTCTTTTCCAAGACCATTTCTTCGCCGCCCGGCGAACGCAGGGCTTGGAAGACACCCCGGATCTCCTCGGGCCATTCATCCCAAGATATGGGCCTAACCAGTGCTTCCATATACGCGATCGCGGCAACGCGATCCTGATTGCGATGTGCCCAATGAAATCCGAGCGCGGAGCCCCAATCGTGAATCACCAGCACGGCATCGCGTATATCCAAGGCATCGAACCAAGCGTCGAGATACCGTGCGTGATCGACAAAGCGATATTCGCCGTTGGTCGAGACGCCGGAGTCGCCCATGCCGATCAGATCGGGCGCTAGACACCGGCCGCGATCAGTCAAATGCGGGATCACGTTGCGCCAGAGATAGGATGAGGTTGGATTGCCATGCAGAAAGACGATCGGTCGACCGTCGGCTTGGCCCGTATCGACATAGGCCATCTCTGAATCGAGGACGTCGACGCGTTTCCGGGGGTGCGGGTCGGCGGCGGATGGCGTTTGATTTGTCATGGTCGTCCTCGGGCTGGTTCATAATTTTGGGCGCAGTTGTCGGCGCGCGAAGCGGTCGTTATCGTCGCGCGGATTTTGGAATGGGTAAACCGGGTTGGCACGGGAGATTGGGCGATGGGTCGTCTCAATAACAAGGTCGCGTTGATCACGGGCGGCGCATCGGGGCTTGGCAAAGAGTCAGCCCGCCGCATGATCGAAGAAGGTGCGCGGGTGGTGATCACCGATATCAACGCCGAGCTTGGCGAAGCCACCGCCGAGGAAATAGGCGGCGATGTTCTTTTTCTCGATCATGACGTGACCCACGAAGCCGGTTGGCAAGCCGTCATCGAAGTTGTGCTGACCCGCCATGGCCGGCTGGACGCCCTGGTGAACGGCGCGGGCATCGGCACCATGGGCGATATCGAAGAGACGTCGTATGCCGATTGGCAACGCGTGCAGGCCGTCAACTCCGACGGCGTATTTTTGGGCTGCAAATATGGTGTCGCGACGATCAAACAGACCTCGCGCGAGGAGGGGAGCGGCGGCTCCATTATCAACATTTCCTCGGTCGCAGGGCTAATCGGCGGGCACAATTTGGCCGCGTACAATGCGAGCAAGGGTGCCGTCCGCCTGCTTACCAAGTCCGTGGCGCTTCATTGCGCACGCAAGGGTTACAAAATTCGCTGCAATTCGGTGCACCCAACCTTCATCGACACGCCGATGGTGCAGGCGATGTACCAAAACGCCCCGGATCCGGACAAGATGAAGGCAAAGTTGGAACGTCAAATTCCGCTCGGCCACCTCGGCGCGCCGGACGACATCGCCTGGGCGGTGGTCTACCTCGCTTCAGAGGAATCCAAATTCATGACCGGCACTGAATTTGTCGTCGACGGCGGCATAACGGCGATGTGACTGCCACTGCGGCTGGGGCGAGACCGTCATGCGTAACGAGTATGGCACGCTGAAGCGGGTTGCTCTGCGCCACGCCCGTGCAGCATTCGGTGGTCCCAGCCAAATCGAAGATCAGTGGCGCCCGTTCGGATATGCCGACGCGGTCGATTTCGAACGTGCTTGTGTCGAGTACGATGCCTTTGCACAAGTGATTGAAGAGTCCGGCGCACGGATCGAGTTCTTGCCCGACGCCACGGGCCTCGGTCTGGACGGCATCTACGTGCGCGATCCCTGCATCATGTCGTCGAACGGCCTTGTCATTTGCAACATGTCGAAGCCCGAGCGAATGGCCGAAGCCGGTGCCAACGCCGACCATCTGCAAGCGATGGACCTGTCAGTCGCCGGTTCGATTTCGGGTGCGGGCCGTCTTGAGGGCGGCGATCTGGTTTGGATCGACGAGACAAAGTGTGCGGTGGGACTCGGTCATCGGACCAATGCCGCAGGCGTGAGCCAACTTATGGAGATTCTCGGTCCGCGCGTCCACGTGGAAACGGTGCAGCTGCCACGTCACGGCGGGCCGGCACAAGTGTTCCATCTCATGTCAATTGTGAGCCCGTTGGACCGGGACCTGGCATTAATCTTTGCGCCTCTGATGCCGACATCGTTTCGCGAATGGCTCGTCGACCAGGGACTTACCCTCGTTGAAGTGCCGCCCGAGGAGTTCGAGACTTTGGGTTGCAACGTGCTCGCATTGGGGCCGCGGAAGGTCGTCATGCTGGCCGGCAACCCGGCCACGCAAAAGCGCCTAGAAGCCGCCGGGTGCGATGTTCGCGTTTATGACGGACGGGAAATCTCGATCAAGGGCTGCGGTGGGCCGACCTGTCTGACGATGCCACTCGCGCGCGGCTGACCGACGTGTACCGCCGATGCGTTAGGACAACCAGTCAAGCCGCTTCGGGATAGACCACGCTCATGACTTCGGCGACGCAAGCGGGGCGCTCCGAGCCCTCCATTTCCATGGTGACTTCGCCGGTCAAGCGCAGGCCATGGTTCCTGACGTCCTCGGTCTTCATCAATTTATAGCGCGCGCGGACGCGGCTGCCGGCGGGCACCGGTGCGGTAAAGCGGATCTTGTTGCTGCCATAATTGAGCCCGTGGGCGACGCCCTCGATCTTGTAGATCGAGTAGATCAATTGCGGCACCAGCGACAAAGTCAGGTAGCCGTGCGCAATGCACTTACCGCCCGGAAGTTCCTTTTTCGCGCGCTCTTCATCGACATGGATCCATTGGAAATCGCCCGTCGCCTCGGCGAACGTATTGATCCGATCTTGGGTCACCTCGATCCAATCGCTCACCCCGATTTCTTCGCCAGTCAGCCCCTTCATGGCGTCGAATGACTCGATGACCCGCATGGTTTCCTCCGCCCGCGTTGCGACGCCTCCGCGCCTTGGCCTAAGTTGGCGCGAACGATACCGGACATCCCCGGTTTGACAATCCCCATTCCATTGGTTGCTGGTTCACGCGATGAAGCGGCGACAATTGGCCGTTCAATAGCGGTCGAGGTTGTAGATCTCGTGCTCGGGGCTGTAGTCCCTTTCGGCTGGCTGTCTTGTGATGAGATATACTGAGGGGATCATGCCTGCGATGAAGCCGAAAGCAATCGCGAGCAAAGCAGTTAGTGGAGCAAGAAAATAAAAATAGAAGGGAAGGGATTTAAATATGCAGATGAGTATGCTTATCAAAATCGAATAAATTGTTGCAATAAACATAATTGTTATTTTGTTCGCTTCAAGGAATGACTGGCCGTGGTCTTGGCCTTGTGTGAAGGCTTCGACTGTCCCGGTTCCAGCCGACATCGGCGGAAGACTCGGGCCGAAAAAGATCGACCAAATCGCATACATTGCGATCATAAGAAGATAGAATATTAGTAAGTGACCGAAATAAAACAGAATCCCGCCGCCAAAATTCCGCTTTGGATAAAAATTAAAGAGCTTAATGAACATTCCAATTGCTCCGTAAAGGAAGGCAAAATATGCGTAGATCTGCTTCTAATTCACGTATGATTTATTTGCACAGAGAGCACGTATAAATTGTAAAATAGAGTTCAACTCGCATTTTTCGATCAGAATGTGGCGGTGAATTCGCATCGAATCTTTTCGTTTTCGCAAAAATGCAGCGGCTACCTTTGGCATCGATCTCTGATAGGTTCCCTCGCTCGGTTTGACACTGGTCCAATAGCGAGAACGGGCATGAACGACAGTCGTATTTCACTCGGCTTTATCGGGCTTGGCGAAATGGGCGGGCGGATGGCTTCCCGATTAGCCGATGCGGGCTACGCGCTTGCGGTTTACGATGCGGCGGGCACTGAGGCGCGGGCGCCAAAGGGCGCGCGGATTTGCAATTCGGTGGCCGACTTGGCGACGGCTTGCGAAATCGTGTTGCTGTCATTGCCAGATGGACCCGTGGTCGAGGCGGTGGTCGGTGAAATCGCGGCGGTTGATGATCGGACCGTGACGGCCGTGGTCGATCATTCCACGATTGGGACCGAGGCGTCGCGGCGCGCGCAGGCACTTTTGGCGGACGCAAATATCGCCTTTCTCGATGCGCCGGTGAGCGGCGGAACGACCGGTGCGGCCAAAGGCACGCTGGCGATGATGATGGCTGGCGATAAGGCTTTGGCGGACCGTCTCGACCCGGCGTTGGCTGTGATGGCGAAGAACCGATTTCTCGTCGGACCGGAGGCGGGGCAGGGCCAGGTGATGAAATTGCTCAACAACATGCTCTCGGGCACGGCGATGGCGGCGACCACCGAGGCCGTGGTGTTCGGCGAAGCACACGGGCTCGATCTCACGACTATGATCGACGTGATCAATGTCGCGACTGGCCGCAACACGGCGTCGAGCGACAAATATCCCAATCGCATCATTCCGGGCACCTATGACGCGGGTTTCACCATCGATCTGTTAAGCAAAGACCTCGATTTGTTTCTCGCCGAGGCGGATAAGGCGGATACAGGTGACCGAGTTGGCCACGCGGTGGGCGAGACGCTGCGCGGTATGAAGCAGTCCATGCCTGGCACCGATTTCACGCGCATTTACGAATTCCAGAAAGCGAGGAAAGGTCGCGTGTCCGGCTAAGACAGGGACGTTTCTCACGACGCCAGCGCGGATGGTGACGCAGGCGTGACCCAGCCTTTCGCGATTTACGATTGACGCGGCGCGGCGTGGCCGCTTTTGTGCGGCCAATACGCCCCCTTTGGGAGCGATGGGAGGATTCATGTCGGATTTGGTCGACTTCACCAAACGCGGCGCCGTCGGCGTCATCACCGTCAACAACCCGCCGGTCAATGCGCTCAGCGTCGGCGTGCCCCAGGGCATTGTGGAAGGCGTAAAGGCCGGAAACGCCGATCCCGAGATCAAAGCGATGGTTTTGGTCGGCGGCGGCCGAGGCTTCATCGCCGGCGCAGATATCAGCGAATTCTTTAATCCGCCGAAGGAAAAGGCGGTCACGATCTTCGACGTGCTCGATGCGCTGGAAGCGTCTGACAAACCCGTCGTGGCCGGCGTGCACGGCAACGCACTGGGCGGCGGATTGGAAGTCGCGCTGGCCTGCCACTATCGCTGCGGCGTGGCGAGCGCACACTTTGGCCTGCCGGAGGTGAAGCTCGGTATCTTGCCGGGTGCGGGCGGTACGCAGCGCCTGCCGCGTCTGATCGGGCCTGAACGCGCGCTGCCGCTGATCGTGAGTGGTGATTTCGTGCCGGCGGACAAGGCGCTCGAACTGAGCATCATCGATTTGGTGGTGGCCGGTGACATCACGAGCGGCGCGATTGACTACGCCAACAAGCTCGTGGCGGACGGGTCCAATCTGCGCCGCATTCGCGATATTCAGACGCCGAAGCCATCGTCCGATGCGTTCTTCGCGGATTTCGAGAAATCTATTGCGCGCCGCGCGCGCGGCTTTCTGGCGCCGTTCAACATCATCAAATGCGTTCAGGCGGCGGTCGATTTGCCGTTCGACGAGGGCATCGCGCGCGAACGCGAATTGTTCGATGAATGCATGAAATCGGAGCAGGCGCGGGGGCTCATGCATTTGTTTTTCGCCGAACGCACCTGCACCAAAATTCCGGACGTACCGAAAGATACGCCGAAGAAGAAAATCGACACCGCCGCGATCCTCGGCGCCGGCACCATGGGCGGCGGCATCGCAATGAATTTCCTCAATGTTGGCATTCCAGTCACTTTGGTGGAACGAGACCAAGAAGCGCTCGACCGCGGGCTCGGCATTATCCGTGGCAACTACGAAAACACAGCGAAGAAGGGCCGCATCACGCAAGACGATGTCGAAGCGCGCATGGGCTTGATCAACGCCAGTACCGATTATCAGGACATTGCCGAGGCCGACATCGTCATCGAAGCGGTGTTCGAGGAAATGGACATCAAGAAAGAGGTGTTCGCCAAGATCGATGAAATCGCCAAGCCCGATGCCGTGCTGGCGACGAATACCTCGACGCTGGACGTGGATGAAATCGCCGCAGCGACCAAGCGGCCGGAAAGTGTCATCGGCACGCACTTCTTTAGCCCCGCGAATGTGATGAAACTGCTGGAGAATGTGCGCGGCGCGAAGAGCTCGAAAGAGACCATCGCGACGGTGATGGATATCGGCAAGAAGATCGGCAAAGTACCGGTACTCGTCGGCATCTGCGATGGCTTCGTCGGCAACCGCATGCTGCATCACTATGGCCGCGAGGCGTACAAATTGCTGATGGAAGGCGCGCTCCCGCAGGACGTCGACGGCGCGCTCTACGACTATGGCTTGGCGATGGGCCCTTTTGCCATGGGCGATTTGGCCGGCCTCGACGTCGGGTGGCGGATCCGCAAACGAAAAATGGCGGAGCTCGGCCTCAACCGCTCCGATTCGCCAGTCTCGGACGAACTCTGCGAACGCGGCCGCTATGGACAAAAGACCGGCGCCGGCTGGTATCGCTATGAGAAGGGCAACCGCACACCCATTCCGGATCCGGAGGTAAAGGAATTGATCCTCGCCGAATCCGAGCGCGAAGGGATGAAGCGGCGCACGATCACGACCGAAGAAATCGTCCAGCGCTGCATGTATCAGCTGGTCAATGAAGGCGCGAAAATTCTCGAAGAGGGTATTGCGCTGCGCGCCAGCGATATCGATGTGATCTACGCCAACGGCTATGGCTTCCCGCGCTATCGCGGCGGCCCGATGTTCTACGCTGACCGGGTTGGCCTGAAATCGGTCTATGATACGGTCAGTAAATTTTACGACGAGCATGGCGAGGCCTGGAAGCCCGCGCCGCTGCTTAAACGACTCGCCGAAAAAGGCGAAACTTTCAACGCGCAGAACCCCGGCCGTTAGGCCAAGCGGGCATCAAACAGGAGGCTCTGAGCCATGCGAGAGGCTGTCATCGTTTCCACCGCGCGTACCCCGATCGGCAAGGCCTATCGCGGCGCGTTCAATAACACTCATGGCGCCGAGATGGGTGGCCATGTGATCAAGCATGCGGTCGAACGCGCCAAGGTCGATCCAGGCGAGGTCGAAGACGTGCTGATGGGCTGCGCGATGCCGGAAGGCGCGACGGGCGGCAATATTGCGCGCCAAAGCGCGCTCCGTGCCGGTCTACCGATCACCACATCGGGCGCCACGGTCAATCGCTTCTGCTCGTCGGGCTTGCAAACCATCGCCATGGCGGCCCAGCGCGTCATTGTCGACAACGTGCCGGTCATGGTCGCGGGCGGCATGGAGTCGATCAGCCTGGTTCAGAATGAGAACCAGAACAGTTACCGGGCCCATGACGCCTGGCTCGACGAGAATAAGCCCGAAATCTACTACTCGATGATTCAGACGGCTGAGGTGGTGTCGAAGCGCTACAGCATTTCGCGCGAACAGCAGGACGAATACGGCTTGCAGAGCCAAATGCGGACCGCGGCCGCCCAGCAGGCCGGCAAATTTGACGACGAAATCGTGCCGATGGAAACGGTGAAGCTCGTCAAGGATAAGGAAACCGGCGAGATTTCCGAGCAGACGGTGACGCTTGAGCGGGATGAAGGCAATCGTCCGAGCACCACGCTCGAAGGGTTAGCCGGATTAGACCCCGTGATGGGCGAAGACGCGTTCATCACCGCCGGCAATGCGAGCCAATTATCGGACGGCGCTTCGGCGTGTGTTGTGATGGATGGCAAGCTCGCCGAACAACGTGGTCTGGAAACCCTCGGCACATTCCGCGGTTTTACGGTCGCGGCGCTCGAGCCAGACGAAATGGGTATTGGCCCGATCTATGCGGTGCCGCGCCTTCTCGAACGCCAAGGTCTCACGATGGACGATATCGATCTGTGGGAACTCAACGAGGCGTTCGCCGTGCAAGTGTTGTACAGCCGCGACAAACTCGGCATTCCGAACGAGAATCTGAACGTCGACGGCGGCGCAATTTCGATCGGTCATCCTTACGGCATGTCGGGCGCGCGATTGACCGGTCATGCGTTGATCGAAGGCAAGCGGCGCGGCGCTAAGAATGTCGTGGTCACCATGTGCATCGGCGGCGGCATGGGGGCCGCCGGTCTGTTCGAGGTGCACTAGTCGTTCAAGCAATAAAATCGAGTCATTGGGACCCGCGACGTGGTATTCGTCGCGGGTCTTTCTTTTGCCTGGATGAAGCCGCATGACCAACGACCTGGCGCGCGCACGGACGCTCTTGAACGATGTGTTCGGGTTCGCGGATTTTCGGCCGGGTCAAGCAGACATTGTCGAAGCCTTGCTGGCTGGCCAAGACGTGCTCGCGGTCATGCCGACCGGCAGCGGCAAGTCGCTATGTTACCAACTGCCGGCGCTGGTCGTCGACCGGCCCACGGTCGTTGTTACGCCGCTGATCGCGCTGATGCGGGACCAAGTGGCGCAGCTTCGCGCGTTCGGCACCGAAGCGGGCGCCCCCAACTCCGCAAATCCGCCCGACGAAAACCGACGGGTCGCCGATGCGGCTCGGGCTGGCCGGCTCCGTTTGTTGTACGCGGCACCGGAGCGACTGTTGCGCTCTGAT
>JANQOH010000397.1 GCA_028289725.1 Alphaproteobacteria bacterium | reverse complement strand
TGGACGGCGGCGACGGACACGTAATCATGCGGCCCAACGCCGAGGGGATCACGGAGGCGCGCCGCGAGCGGGCGCGATTCCGGCGCGCCCGGCGCCGGTTGGATAAGCTCAGGGATCTGCCCGCGGTAACGCGCGATGGCGGCGATATTCAGCTCCAAGTCAATCTCGAGTTGCCCGCGGAAGTGGCCGGTGCCATCGAGGCCGGCGCCGAGGGAGTCGGGCTCCTGCGCACGGAATTCATGTTCATGAATCGCGAGACCCCGCCCGACGCGGAAGAGCAGTATCAAACGCTGGTGAAGCTACTAGCGGGAACGGGCGACCGTCCGGTAACGGTTCGAACCCTGGACATAGGCGGCGACAAACTCTCCTATTCCCTGGACGACGAAGCGTCGGACAAGGGCAGTCCGAACCCGGCGCTTGGCTTGCGCGCCATCCGGTTTTCCCTGCGCCACCGCGATTTGTTGAGCGCGCAGTTGGAGGCGATTTTGCGCGCCAGCGCCCATGGGCAAATCCGGGTTTTGCTGCCAATGATCACCACCGCCGGCGAAGTGCGCCGAACCCGCGCGCTGATGCGGCGGATTGCCACGCGGCTTGTTCGCGACGGCGTGGCGGTTGGCGATCCTTTGCCCCCGCTTGGCGCCATGGTCGAAACGCCAGCGGCCGCGCTTTCTGCCGACCGATTGGTCAGCGAATGCGATTTCTTATCGCTGGGCACCAATGATTTGACCATGTACACGCTCGCCGTTGACCGTGGCGATGACCATGTCGCGGATCTCTACGACCCTCTGCACCCGGCGGTCTTGAGGCTGATCCAGTTCACCCGCGAGGCCGGCGCGCGAGCCGACATACCGGTCAACTTGTGTGGGGAAATCGCGGGCGATCCGCGATTCACCGCGTTGCTGCTGGGTTTGGGCCTGACCGATTTGTCGATGGCGGCGGCGAGCCTTCCAGCCGTCAAACAGCGGATCCGCAAGCTCGACCTTGGGCGCGCGCAACGATTGGCGGAGGACGCCATGCGCGAGCCGGATGCCCGGCGGATTGCCGCCTTAATCGACGAGTTCAATAAGACAATTTAGAGGCGTCTCGCACCACCTCGGCGACACCTTGAACCGTCACAGCGCCACTGTTATATAAAGAAGTCTTTATATTCTTATATTTGGCCCACTGCCTATGTTCCCGGCGCCTTGTGGGCCAAATGCACCGCATCAGGAGTTCGCTGAATGAGCCAGTCCGCTGACTACAAAGTTGCCGACATTTCACTTGCGGGATGGGGCCGCAAGGAGGTCGAGATCGCCGAGACGGAGATGCCTGGCTTGATGGCGTTGCGCGAGGAATATGCCGGGAAAAAGCCGCTCGAAGGCGCGCGGATCGCAGGCTGTCTGCACATGACCATCCAGACCGCGGTACTGATGGAAACGCTTATTGACCTCGGTGCCGACATCCGTTGGTCGAGCTGCAACATTTTCTCGACACAAGATCACGCCGCCGCGGCAATGGCGGAGCGCGGCATCCCGACCTATGCCTGGAAAGGTGAAACCGACGACGAATTTTGGTGGTGCATCGATAAGACGATCACCGGCCCCGACGGCTGGACCCCCAACATGATTCTCGACGACGGCGGCGACCTCACGAAAGTGATGCACGAAAAGCATCCCGATCTGATGGCGGATGTCCGCGGCCTTTCAGAGGAAACAACCACGGGTGTGCACAGGCTGTACGAAATGGAGCGTGACGGCTCGCTTGCCGTGCCCGCCATTAACGTGAACGACTCGGTCACGAAATCGAAGTTCGACAATTTGTACGGTTGCCGCGAAAGCCTCGTTGACGGCATTCGCCGCGCCACTGACGTGATGTTGGCCGGCAAAGTGGCGGTCGTGGCCGG
>JANQOH010000373.1 GCA_028289725.1 Alphaproteobacteria bacterium | reverse complement strand
TTCTGTATCAAGGGACGAAACTGTTTGGCTGGCGTGGCCCGGGCAAGGGCATTGGCGAAATCGACGCGGCCGAATGGCACCCCTATCAATGGACTTCGCTCGTTTCGCCGGCGCACCCGGAATATGTGTCCGGGCACGCGACGTTCTGCGGTGCCGGCGGCGAGACATTGCGCCGGTTTACCGGTAGCGACCGCTTCTACGACGCGAGCGTGCTCGCCGGCGATTTCAATGATGACGGTGTCCAGGAACCGGTTGGCTCATATGTGCTCGGGCCCGCCGATGGCATGTTTGAACCTGATGTACCAAGCCGAGACGTGGCCTTGGTTTGGGAGACATTCACCGAGGTTGTAGAGCAATGCGGCCTGTCGCGGCTCTACAACGGCGCCCACTTCTCGGACGCAAATCTACGCGGCCAGCAGATGGGACGCACTGCAGGGTCTTTGGCCTACGAACGCGCGCGAAGCCTCTGGGAAGGCGAGTCACTGTAGCCGTACCCGGACGGCGAACGGGGATTTCGGACGGCCTCTGACACCCAGCTTCGCTCTTGGGCCGGGATGCGCTTGTTTTACCCAAAGCGCCGATCCGTCCTTGTTTCTTGGGCGTACGATCTCATGTGTTACGCGAGAATTACGGTGGATTGGCAAACCTGATTGGATGGAACCAGCATGCGTACTCTGACGACGTGTCTCTGCGGAATGGTCGCTATCAACTTGGGCGTGGCCGTACCGGCCGTCGCGGACTCGTTCGAGGTCTCGGGGCGCAGCGGCGACACGCTCCAAGCAACCGCCGTCGCCGAGTTTGACGAGCCCTGGGCGATCACGTTTTTGCCCGACCAGACCATGCTCGTCTCCACCAAGCCGGGCGCGCTTTTTCACGTCACGCAGGATGGTGACAAGACCGAAGTCGCCGGGATGTGGGATGTTGTCTTTGCGGACCAAGGCGGGCTCGGTGACGTGGTTTTGCACCCGGACTATGCCGAGAACGGCCTGGTCTACATTTCCTATGCGGAGAGAGGCGATGGGCGCGACGCGGGCGCGGTTGTGGTGCGCGCCAAACTGGATATGGCGGGCGACCCACCGAAACTCACGGATGTTGTGCGCATCTGGACCCAAGAGCCGAAAGTCTCCGGCCGCGGCCACTACAGCTACCGCATGGCGTTCGGGCCTGACGGCATGCTCTTCATCACGTCGGGCGATCGGCAGAAGAAATCGCCAGCACAGGATTTTGAACAATCGCTCGGCAAAATCATTCGCCTACACGATGATGGCACGGTGCCCGCCGACAATCCGTGGCAGGACGCGGGTGAGCTTGCGAAGAGCTTTTGGTCGGTCGGCCATCGCAACCCGCTCGGTTTGACCTTCGATTCCGACGGCCGCTTGTGGAGCCATGAGATGGGTCCACGCCACGGCGATGAGTTGAACCTCGTCGTGCGCGGCGAAAACTACGGCTGGCCCGTTGTGTCCTACGGCAACAACTATTCCGGTTCGCGGATTCCCGACCACGATACGCGGCCGGAGTTCTATGCGCCCAAAGCCTATTGGGTCCCGGCCATCTCTCCGGCCGGGTTGATCATTTACGACGGTGATCTGTTTGCTGATTGGCGCGGCGACGCCTTGATCGGTGGCATGTCGTCGCGCGCCCTGGTTCGGGTCGACATTGAAGGTGATACGGCCACCGAGGCTGACCGCTTCGAATGGGGCGAGCGCGTGCGCGAAGTCGAACAAGGCCCGGATGGCGCCATCTGGGTGCTTGAGGACGCATCCGACGGGCGGCTCCTGAAGCTCACGCCGTAAAAGGCATTACGCGCTGGAAGGCCGCCTAATAGTCGCGGCCGTCCTTGTGGGTGAATTTCCAGCCGCCGCTCGCCGTCTGCACGGCCTTGAGGTCATCGTCCGGAAACTCGGCGGCGTCACCCGCCGTCCGGTCGCCGATCTCCAGCAAAACCACGTCGCTGTCGGACCGGTTAATTAGATGATGGGCTTCGCCCGCCGCCGGAAACCCCACACACATGCCGGGGCCAAGGACCGTCTCGCCGCCATCCGTGACCAAGGTCGGTTCGCCTTCCAAAACGTAGACGAACTCATCCTGTTTGGCGTGACGATGACGCAGCGCGGACTCGGCGCCGGGCTTCAGCGTGGTCAAATTGACGCCAAAATTGGTCAGTCCAAAGGCCTCGCCAAGCTGGCGCTTTTCGCGCCCGGCAACCCGCTCTGAAAAGGACGCCGGATAGACGGATGGTTTGCGTCGCGGTGGCACGTCACCGGCCGCCACGGGACGCTGCTTTGGCGTCTTCGGATCATTCATTCTATGAACTCGCTCCCCTGCCGGTTTGGTAGAGCATGAAGCGCGCCATCGCGTCGGGCCGATAGCGGACCCGTGAGACACTACGGAAAATTGGTAACGCCTTTGCTTAGGGCGCGGATCGTCCAGGCGGGCGTTTGGGCCGCCAACCGACGCGGAAGGCGCGGACGACGCGGTGCAGCAGGTAGAAGGCGATGGCCAAAATCACCAATAGCACCACCGACAGTAATGTGCGGCCGAACGTGGCTTCCATGATTGCGCCCTGATCCAGGAGATGGCCGCTCAGCACCACCACCGCCTGCAGCGTGCCGCCGGCGCAGAAAATCACCGCGACGAGAAGCGCGATTTGCAGGGAATCGAAAACCAGGGCTTCGACCTCAAGCTCGTTGACCTGCCGAAAGACGTATTGTCGGAACGACTGCCAATGCGCCACGGCATAACCCACGATCCCAACCAAAGATGTAAACCAGAAAATAATGTTGTAGGCATGAATATTCTTGATGCCGTCAATCAAGTAATTCTCGAACGGTTGATAGAAATACAAAAATATCAGGATAATAATAATCCCGATAATGACTATCCACGTTCTTGGACGTGACGCACCGGTCGAGGCTTGATCCATGGTGTAAATGCCGCGTGTGTGGCGTGAGCGTGGCGGATCGTACACCAAAGATGGGGCGTGTCAAAAACCGTTTGCGGCCGGATTCGGGGATTCAAACATGCTGGACAGTAAAACATTCAAGTCCTCGTGCGATTGGCTGTAACCGCTTGACCGGTCTGGGGTGTCGGGGAATGATAGCGCCCGTTTGACGCGACCTTTGGCGTGGCGGCAAACAAGGGAAGCGCTGGCATTCGCCGAAAACAATGAGCCATCACGACCGGCCAACGGTCGGGGCGGATTTTTGGCCGATTTGCTTGGGTGCGAGGCGATAAGGGAAGCAGATGGCGAGCCGCCTTGGGATCGACGTCGGAGGCACATTCACCGACCTCCTGCTGTTTAATGACAGCACGGGCGATATCCATTTGCTCAAAACGCCGTCGACGCCTGAAGATCAGTCGATCGGTATTCTCACCGGCATCGAGAAAATATTCGCCGAGACCGGCGTCGCGCCGGGCGACACGCAGGCCTTGCTGCACGGCACCACCGTGTCGACCAACATCGTGCTGGAAGAGAAAGGCGCCAAGGTTGGCTTGATCGTCACGGAGAATTTCGATCAGGTGCTTCACATGGCGCGGTCGCAAACACCGGGCCCCCTCGCCGGCTGGATGATCATGATCAAGCCGGATCCATTGGCCGACCTGGAATATACCCACGGCGTTTCCGAACGGATCAATGCGCGTGGTGACGTCATCAAACCTTTGGACGAAGGTCAGGCACGGGCCGCCATCGAGGCGCTGATCGCCGCCGGCGTTGAGTCGATCACCGTGTCGTTGCTGCACGCCTATGCCAATCCCGTGCATGAGCAGCGGGTCAAGGCGCTGATTCAAGAAATGGGCGTTGACGTGCCGGTGTCGCTCTCGTCGGAGATCCTCCCCGAATTCCGCGAGTATGAGCGCACTTTGGTAGCCGTCATGAACGCCTATGTGCGGCCCAGCATGCGGCGCTATTTGAGCAATTTCGAAGACAAGCTGCGCGGCATTCAATTCGCGCCGCACGTCAACATTATCCGCTCCGACGGCGGGTTGATGAGCGTCGAACGCGCGTCGGAGTCGCCCGTCCACACCATGTTGTCGGGACCCGCGGGCGGCGTATCGGGCGCGGCGTTCGTTTCGTCGATCGCGGGCTATCCACATGCCCTCGGTTTCGACATGGGCGGCACTTCGACCGACGTGTCGCTGATCCGCGACGGCAAACCGACCATTTCGCGCCAGACTTCGCTCGGCTACTACCCGATCAAGGTGCCGTCCGT
>JANQOH010000359.1 GCA_028289725.1 Alphaproteobacteria bacterium | reverse complement strand
TAGCGATTGCCACGCGCCGGATCGAAGTCGATGCCTGGCGTCGCCGCGACGCCGATCTCTTCCAGCATCTGCGCGCAGAAAGCCTGCGAGTCGTTGGCGAGCCGGCCCACGTCGGCGTAGATGTAGAAGGCTCCATCGGCCGGCGCCATGCGATCAAAGCCGGCCTTCGGCAGACTTTCTAGCAACACCGCGCGATTACGCGCATAGGCCGCGACGTACCCATCCAACACGTCCTGGCAATCGAACGCCGCCAACCCGGCATGCTGCGACAAGGTCGGCGGCGAAATGAACAGGTTCTGCGCCAGCCGGTCCACCGCACCGTGCAAATCTTCGGGCACCACCATCCAGCCGAGGCGCCAGCCGGTCATGGCGAAATATTTCGAAAAACTGTTGGCGACGATGCAGCTCTCCCTGTGCGCCAGCGCGGAGGTCGCCGCCGTGCCATAGGTGATGCCGTGATAGATCTCATCCGAGATCAATCGGACGCCGTTCTCATGGCACCACCCCGCGAGTTCCGCCACCGCTTCATCCGGCAACATGCTGCCGGTGGGATTTGACGGACTCGCGACAATGAGCCCGTCGATCTTGCCCGCGCTTTCCAGCAATTCGACGTCCGGCTGAAATCCATTTTCCGGCCCCGCCGCAATCGTGACCACTTCGATATCCAATGCGGCGAGGATGTTTCGATACGCGGGATAGCACGGTTCGACCAATGCCACCCTGTCGCCAGCGTCGAAGGCCGCAAGAAACGACAACATGAACGCGCCGGAGGCACCGGTTGTCACAACGATCCGCTCCGGCGCGACCGTCAATCCATAACGTTCGTCATAGAAGGCCGCGATCCGCTGCCGAAGCGGCGAAATACCAAGCGCCTCCGTGTAACCAAGCCGCGTTTCGGACAAGGCGGTCCTTGCCGCATCCATGACAGCCTTCGGAGCGCCAGCGGCCGGTTCACCGACTTCGAGGTGTAAGACGCGCTCTCCGGCCGCCGCACGGGCGTTGGCCGCCCGCAGGACTTCCATGGCATAGAACGGCGCGACATTGCCGCGCGAACCGGATTTCAGCGCCATGTTTGGCCCAATCTCCCACCAAATGCGCACATTTCTGGCAACACGCATTGACCCCGACGACGCGGGTTCCTAGCTTGGGCCCATAGGGAGATGGCCAGTTCCCGACCACTGGAAGGACATTCCATGGCGACGCGCGCGATCCGATGGCTCATGGTTTTAGCTCTGGTGTGCTGGGAGATCGGCGCTTCGACCCTGCGGGCCCAAGGCTTGCCGCTGATCCGTGACTCGGAAATCGAAGATACCATTCGGGCTTGGGCCAATCCACTTTTCCGGGCGGCTCAACTGGACCCCGCCTCCGTCCGTCTGCTGATCGTCAATGACCAGACCCTGAATGCCTTTGTTGCAGGCGGTCAAAATCTTTTCGTAAACAGCGGCTTACTAACCGAAGCCGATACACCAAATCAAATTATTGGCGTGCTCGCGCATGAAACCGGCCACATCTCGGGCGGCCACTTAGCGCGTACCGGTGATGCGATCCGCGGGGCACAGAACGCCGGTTTGTTTGCGACGCTTCTCGGCCTCGGCCTGATCGCGCTTGGCGCCGCGACGGGCACCGGCGACGCCGGGCAAGCGGGCGGCGCTGTCATCGTTGGCGGCCAATCGGCAGGACTGCGCACTTTCTTGGCCTACACGCGCAGCCAAGAGCGATCGGCCGATCAGGCCGCAGTCAATCTGCTCGACCGCACCCAGCAATCCTCCGCCGGCATTCTACAATTCATGGAGAAGCTCGCGGATCAAGAGCTGCTGGCCAGCTCGCGCCAAGATCCCTATGTCCGAAGCCATCCGTTAACGCGCGATCGCATCGAGTTCCTTGCCGAGCACGCGCGCAATTCGCGTTACACGGATGTGCCAGACACGCCTGAAGATATTGAGCGCCACGAACGCATGCGCGCGAAATTGGTCGGTTTTTTGGAGCGACCCAACCGCGTATTGCGCACGTTTTATCCGGTCACCGATCAAAGTCTGGAGGCGCGGTATGGCCGGGCCGTCGCCTACCTTCGCCTGTCCGACGTGGACAAGGCCGTGGCGGAAATGGACAGCCTGATTGCCGAACGGCCCAACGATCCATTTTTCTATGAGCTCAAAGGCCAGATCCTTTACGAGCTTGGACGCATTCGTGACGCGGTGCCGATGTACCAGACCGCCGTAGACCTGAAGCCCGACGATCCGCTTATGCTGACAGGTCTGGGCGCCGCGCTGTTGGAAACGGGCGATCCGGCCCTGGTCGACCGTGCCGTCGCGGCCTTGGAAAATGCCATGCGGATCGACGAAGAATTTCCCAACACTTGGCGGCTCTTGGCCACCGGCTACCACGCCCGCGGCGAAGAAGGACCAGCCGCCCTCGCCTCGGCCGAATACGCTCTGCTAATTGGCCGCGCCAGGGACGCGCGATTGCATGTCGGCCGCGCCGAACGCGCTTTTAACGAGGGCTCGCCGGGTTGGCTGCGCGCCCAAGACATCAAGCTTCAGGCCGATCAACTGATCGAGATGCAGAAGAAGGCGCAGCGTTAGTCGCAATCTGGCCACTGTTCGGTCACATTCTCGTGCATGATGGGGCGTGGGCGCGGAAAGAAGCTTGTTCCCTTTGACGTTTCCGACCATTTTGGGGGCAGCGTCCGAAGGATCGTCGATTCTTGGATCGGCGCTTTTCGGGACTTGTTTCATTGCGGTACTGAAAGGTGCACTATGCCGACCATATTTGGCGATCGATATTTTTGGGGAACCAGGCTCGGAAAATTGTCGCTGGGGCTGGGCCCCGCGCTAGCAATCATTGCGGCGATCAGCGTCACGAGCCCCGCGACACACGCAGCCGACGATAGTTTCACGGACGCCGAAAAGGTCGCCATTGAAGCGCTCATTCGCGAATATATTCAAACACATCCGGACGAAATCTTAGAATCAGTTAGATCATATTCGGAACGCCAGGAAGTGGCGGCGCGTGAGGCGGCCGAAGCCAATTTGACCGAACTTCGCGAGCAGATCTTGTACGACCCGATGGCGCCGGTCGCGGGCAATCCGGACGGCGACGTCACGGTGGTCGAGTTTTTTGATTATCGTTGCGGCTACTGCAAACGGTCGCTCGACATGGTGATGGCCATGATCGACGAAGACCCGAATTTGCGCGTGGTCTTCAAGGAGTTTCCGATCTTGAGCCCCCAGTCGCGACGCGCGGCGCAAGCGGCTTTGGCTTCGAAGGAGCAGGGCAAGTACCTGGAATTCCACTATGCGCTGATGTCGTCACGCGGTTCGTTTGACGACGAGCAAATTCTTGATATCGCTGCCGAAGTGGGCCTGGATATCAATCAGTTAGAGAAAGACATGGAGGCGCCGCAAATCACGGCGTATCTTGACTCGGTGCAGGATTTGGCGCGGTCGCTCGATATTCGTGGCACGCCGACGTTTGTTGTGGAGAACGAGATCGTTCGCGGTGCTGTCGACGCCGACACGCTGCGGCAGGCGATTGAACAAAAAAGAAAAAGCTAATCGAAAGGGCTTAACGGGTGGTGCGGTATGCGTGGGCTGAAGCAATTAGGCGCAACACAGGGCGCCTCGAAGCTATGACACGGGCGGGGTCAATCGACAGAATGAGCAGCCGCAGGATGAAAATCCTGACGGTCCTCTCAATCGCCTTGTTCGCGGCGAGCTGCAGCTCGGGACCGCTCCGGTCCAGCCAGTTCGGTTTCGGCAGCGAATCCTTCGAGGATACGGTGGAGACGCATCCGGAACTGAGCGCGGTTTCGGACGCATTCGACGCAAGTGTCACCCCGGAGCCGGACGAGGACGAGCGCGAGCGCCAATTGGACTTGTTCGCGGAAGTCTTCGGTGTGACTTACAACGACTATGTGGTGCCGGTGACAGCGAACCAGATGGCGGATCTGGCGGTCGCCGGCATCGAGTCGGCGGCGGGTGAAGCCAAGCTCGCGGCGCTTGCCACCGATGTCTCGGGCACGCCCGTCATCGAGGATCCGCTGAATGCGGAAAACCTTATGGCGGCCGGCCTGTCGCACATGCTCACCACATTGGATCCGCATTCCGGCTATTTGGCGCCCGACGACTACCGCGAAATGAAACTGCGCACGCGCGGCGAATTTGGCGGGATCGGTATCGAAGTGACGATGGAAGAAGGCTTCGTGCGGGTGGTCTCTCCGATCGACGACACGCCCGGACAGAGGGCGGGATTGTTGGCCGGCGATTTGATCACGGAAGTCGACGGTCAATCAATCCAGGGCATGACGCTGTCCGAAGCGGTCAAATTGATGCGCGGCCGTGCGGGCTCCACCGTCGTGCTGACCATTCGGCGCGCGGAAATGGACGACGATTTCACCGTTTCGA
>JANQOH010000344.1 GCA_028289725.1 Alphaproteobacteria bacterium | reverse complement strand
GACCGGCGCACCCCTCTCCCCCAAATGAGTTTGACCGGCCGTCGGCATTGAGCCGGCGGCCGCTTTGTCTTGAGCGAAACCGCCAGCTCGGAACGAATTTTCAGAAATTATTTCGACTGTGAACAATTTCACAGCGGCAGGCCCCGGGACCGGGCATGATCCTCTTGTTTCCTCCTCCTACTGCACACACCGCAGCGCCGGCCCGGACGTCCCCTTGTCCCCCCCAAGCCAATTCGGGTCGGCGCATCCCTCTCTCCCGAAATTTTCGATTAGCCGCTGACGCGGAGTCCGTTGCCAGCCAAGTCCCTGACGTTTAACCGGGTTCTTCGGCCTTCTCGACGATCGCGCGGAGGAGGACGTTACCGCCCGCGGTGATGTGAACGGGTTCAGCGGATTCAATTTCGTTGTGGCTGATGCCGTCCTTGCACGGGATGAACACCATCGCCGTCGGGCCGAGGTCCGCCATGTATTTCGCGTCGTGGCCCGCGCCCGAGGTGATGTCGCGGTGCGCGCCGCCGGTTTCCGCCGCCGCGCGCCGGACCGCGTCAACGCAAGTCGGGTCGAACGGTGTCGGCGGCGAATACCAGATTTCGTCGAGCGCGCCGTCGAGACCGATTTCGGCGCACACGGCATCGACGGCGTTTTGAAGCGCCACGGCCATCGAGGCGAGCGCTTCGGCATCCGGATGGCGCATGTCGACCGATAGCTCGACAGAACCGGGAATCACATTGCGCGAACCGGGGTGAATGCGAAACGTGCCGACCGTCGTGCGGCCATCGGGGCCGTGGTCGAGGGCAATGTGATTGATCCGATCGACGAGACGCGATGCACCGAGCAAGGCGTCCTTGCGCACGTCCATCGGCGTTGGGCCGGCATGCGCTTCCATGCCCGTGATCCGGCAATCGAACCAACGAATGCCTTGAATGGCGGTGACCACGCCGATGGTTTTTTCCTCGGCCTCGAGGATCGGGCCCTGTTCGATATGCGCTTCGAAATAGGCGTGCACCGCGCGACCGCCGACCGGGTCCAGTCCGGCGTACCCGATGCGCTCCAATTCCGCGCCGACGGTCACGGCGCCATCTTCGTCAGTCTCGGCGAGCGTCGCCTCGAGGCCGAACGCGCCGGCATACACACCCGACCCCATCATGGCGGGCGGAAAGCGCGAGCCTTCTTCGTTAGTCCAAGACACAATTTCAATTGGACGGAGCGTCTCGACACCCGCATCGTTGAGCGCCCGCACCGCTTCCAACGCGGCGAGCACGCCGTACGCGCCATCGAATTTGCCGCCGGTGGGTTGACTGTCCAGATGGCTGCCGGACATGACGGCGGGCAGGCTGTCGTCGCGCCCCGGCCGGCGTGCGAAGATATTGCCGATGCGATCGACCGTGACCGTGCAACCGGCGGCCTCGCACCACTGGACGAACAGATCGCGTCCGGCCTTGTCGACATCGCTCAACGCCAAACGGCAGACGCCGCCTTTTTCGGTCGCGCCGATTTCGGCCATTTCCATCAGAGATGCCCACAGGCGTTCACCGTTGATTGTCAATTCGTTGCCGCGCGAAGTTGAGTCGGTCATGTCACGCTCCTGGGCCGGCGGGTGTGCCAATCATGGGCTTGTTCATAGGCGCGGGCCGCGCGCAAAACCGACACCTCGCGGTAGTGTGGCCCGATCACATGGAGGCCCACGGGCAACCCGCTGGCTGTGAAACCGCAAGGCACCGAAGCCGCCGGGTTTTTGGCGAGATTGATCGGGAAGGTATAGGGCGTCCAGCGCAATGGGTCGTCCGCATAGTCGTCTGACGGGATCGGCACGCCCGCGTCGAAGGCCGGGATCGGCATTGTCGGCGACAAAAGCAAATCATAGTCCTCGAAGAACTTGTTCAGCGCCGCTCCATTGGCCGTGCGCTGCAACTCCGCGGCCTTGATATCGAGGCCGCTGAGCTTGCGCCCCTCTTCGGCGAATTTTGTGAGCGACTCTTCCATTTTGGCGACTTGTTCCGCGCTCATGTCATCGATCAGTTTGGCCGCGCCGATGCTCCAATACACGCTGAAGACCGCACCCGGTTCGTACGGCCAAACCGGATCGGCGTCGATCACGGTCGCGCCGAGTGACTGGAATTGCCGCGCGGCCGTCGCACACGCGTCTCGGACCTCCGCGTCCAGTCGGACATTGGGCATGCCGAGCGTCTCGCTATAGGCGACGCGCACGCCGGTGAGCGGCTGGTCCAGATTGCGGCGATAGTCTTCCTCGTCATACGGCAGCGCAGTCCAGTCGCGCCAATCCGGCCCAGCGATCACCGTGAGCATCAAGGCGGCGTCGGCGACGGTGCGCGTCATCGGCCCGATATGCGCGACAGACCCGAACGGGCTGGCCGGATAGGCCGGAACACGACCGAAACTGGGTTTGATCCCGAAAATGCCCGCGAACGAAGCGGGTATCCGGATCGAACCGCCACCATCGGTGCCGATCGCTAAAGGCGCCATCCCCGCGGCGACCGCCGCGCTGGCGCCGCCGCTCGAGCCGCCGGGCGTTTTGTCAAGGTTCCACGGGTTCCGCGTTATGCCGGATACCGGGCTGTCGGTGACGCCTTTGTGACCGAACTCCGGCGTGGTGGTCTTGCCAATCAGTACAGCGCCATGTTCTCGCAGCCGCGCGACGACCGGGGCATCCTCGTCCCACGGCTGACCAGGGTCCACGGCCAGCGAACCCCTTAACGTCGGCCACCCCTTGGTTAGGATTAGATCCTTGATCGATGTCGGCACGCCGTCGAGCAACCCCTTGGGCTCGCCCACGCGCCAACGGTCTTCCGAGGCCCGCGCCTGCGCGATGGCCTGCTCCTCATCGACCATGACATAGGCGTTAATGGATTCGTTGTGGCGCCGGACTTGGCTCAAGACCGCTTGGGTGGCCTCGACGGGCGACAGGGACTTGGCGCGGTAGAGATCGAGCAATTCGGTTGCCGATAGATACGCCAGCTCTTGATCCGCCATCGCCCCCTCCATTCGCGTGAGCGCGGAGTGTGCCATCGCAATCCCGCCGCACCAAGCACAACGGCGACAAGTAATTCCAATCCCGTTTTGTAAGCGAAATGAAGTACTTGGAAGAGAAGACCAGCGGCACTGGCCGACCATGACCCTTGAAAATCAGAGATTTATGTCCTTTATTTGACACAAATCACGTGAGCAACCGGCAATAAATCGCGCTCCTGCCACCTTTTTGACATTTTTTTGGTTCATCTATTACGCCATGGGAAAGCTATCAAAAACAGAGCCGGCACCCGAGCTGTGGTCGGAAGACATGGACGCTCCACGTCGCAGACCAGCGGACAAGCCAGCCCGACGCAAATGCCTGATGTGCAGCCGTCCTTTCGACTCGGAAGGCATGCACAACCGCATTTGCCGACGCTGTAAGGCCAGTCAGACCTACCGCAGCGGTTAAACCGGGTTTACCAGCCGGAAACGGCACGCGTTCGCGCGCGTTGGACGCCGCACACTGTGTGGCTACGAGCGATGACGCGCGCCTAAAGCATATTTGACCGCGTGTGATTTGAACGTGCGGGTCGTCTAGGCGATATCCGGGGCAAAGAAACGTCCTCGATCGATCGTGGTGGCACCGTATGCATGTCCGGCTAGTTGTTTGGGTATTGGGCTTCATGGGGGCCATGGCGTCGACCGCCATGGCCAACGATGACGCGCGCGCGGCGCTGGCCGCGGACGGCTGGCAACTACTCACCGTTCCGGGTGAAGAGGCGGCGACATTTGCCCCGGTTCCGGGCGCCGACGAAATTGAAGTGCGAACAGCCGGTTCCGTCGGCTTTTTGTACCGCACGGTTAGTCCGGCCGAGGCCACCGGCACGCTCAGTTGGCGTTGGCGCGTGGACAAGAGCGGCCCTCACACCGACCAAACCGCGAAAGGTCAGGACGACCGTCCGCTTGCCGTGCATCTTTGGTTTTCCGATGCGGACGATGATTGGTCGCTGACGGATTGGCTCTACGACATTTTTGGCGTTCCGGACGTCGGCAGCGCGCTGACCTATGTGTGGGGCGGCCGCGCGCATGTCGGAACGACATTCGCCAATCCCCATCTCCCTGACGGACGCGGCGTCATCACCATCGCTGCTGCGGGCGACGAGACCGTCGGCGAGTGGCGCGCGCAGCAGTTCGACTACGCCGCGGACTTCGAGCGCCATTTCGGCCGGCCCGCCCCGCCCCCCGACTTCATCGCCATTTCCGCCGATACTGACGATGTCGGCGGCATGAGTGTCGGGCGGACCAGCGATCTGCGGTTCGTCGAAAAAACCGGCGCAACGCAATGATTTCTCAAGCAAGTCAGACAGACCTTTCACTGCTCGACCGACGTCTGACGGCCCTCGCGGCGTCTGGCGAGGCGTGTTTGGCGGATCCGCCTGCCCGCGCCCGTCCTCGGCCATTGCAATGCCGTACCGGCTTGCCCGATGCGGTGGCGGCCAAAGCGATCGGCCATTTGGCGCAGGGCGAGGTGCTCACGGCGCGCCTTTGCGAACGCTTGTCGACGGCCCTGCCACTCGCTTCGGCGCGCGCCTGCGTTTTGGTCCAAGGGGCCGA